>CAIVPY010000521.1 GCA_903907885.1 uncultured Bacteroidota bacterium | reverse complement strand
GTATTAATAATTTAGAAATAACAATATCCCTTCATTAAAATCGATGATAAAACACTTCATACTAAAAATATAAACGCCTAAGAACTTTGATTTTAAACAAATGTTTAAAAATTGACGATAGATTTGGGGTAACAAATGATGGTATTATGATATAGTTTAAAGTAATTTGAATAAACAATATTTTTGAGCATATGGCAGATGAAGATTTTTTAGATGAGGATGTAAAAGGGCAAGTGCAGCGATATGAAAAGATGTTGAGAAATAAGACAAAAGATTATTTTGATACAGAAGCACTTGAAGATATTATTGAACACTATATTTTTGCAGATAAACTTAAAAAGGCCTTAGGTGTGATAGCTTTTGGCCAAGAACTTTTTACCTATTATACAGGTTTTATCATTAAAAAAGCCGAAGTGTTTGTGCTTTTAAGTAGATTTGAAGAAGCTATTGAAGAGATTGAAAAGGCTGAATTGTATGAACCATCAAATCCTGAACTCCTTTTACTTAAAGGCGAAACACTGTTGAATTACCAAAACTTTGAAGAGGCCCAAATTTGTTTTGCAAAAGCATTAGAACACACCGATGAGCGTGTAGATATGCTGTTTGAGATTGCTTATGTGTATCAAGATTGCGATATGTATGGCAAAGCTATAGAATACTTCAATATCATTATCCTCGAAAACCCAGAAATTGAACAGGCCTATTACGAAGCCGCCAATTGCTATGATGTTTTAGGTCAAACCGAAAAATCCTTAACTTTTTATAATACGCTTATTGATATAGACCCATACAACACAGCCGCTTGGTATAATTTAGGGGTATGTTATAGCCGTTTAGGACTTCACGAAAAAGCAATAGATGCCTATGATTACTGCCTTGCTATTGACGAAGATTATATATTAGCAAGATTTAACAAAGCCAATGCTTTTGTTGAGCTTGATGAGTATAATAAAGCCATTGATGAATATTTGGAAGTAATAAAGCAAGATGGCGAAGATTCTATCACTTTTTGTAATTTAGGTGGGTGTTATGAGCGTCTAAATCAAAACGATAAAGCCCAAGAATACTACAAAAAAGCAAGTGCATTAAACCCAAACATAGCTGAAGCTTGGTTTGGTATTGGCTTAACTTGCGAAAAGGATGAAAAACACAAAGATGCCCTTCAATTTTATAAAAGAGCTGTTTTGTTGGAACCTGAAAATACCGAATATCTTCTCATATTGGGTGAATGCGAATACCGATTAGGGAAAATTGACGATGCCGAGGAGGTTTATAAAAAACTGCTAGAAATAGACCCTACAATGATTGAAGCTTGGTTAGATGCAAGCTATATTAAATATACAAAAGGCGAATTTGAAGAAGCAGTGGATTTGCTTAAAGAAGCCATAAAAACCGACCCTGATTGTCATCAATATTACTACCGAATGGTATGTTATTTATACGAACTTGGTCATATTCAAGAAGCATTGTCAAATTTAGAAACAGCTTTGCACCTAAATAGAAATGAACATTGGTTGATGTTTGAAATTTCCCCAAAACTTAAGTTTGTAAAAGAAATTTTAGTTTTGATTGAATTGTATAACGTATAATTTGAATCAAAAAAATCATTTTCTATTATCAATTAAATCCAAACTTGTATTTGCCCAACAAATGCAATTTTGGATTTTAACTTCTCAAAACCAGCCTATTAACTTACTTCTTAATTTATTCATATTTTCGTACCTTTGCCGCAGTTTTTAAAACAATAACATATTGAAAATAGTAGTCATAGGTGGAGGAGCTGCAGGTTTTTTTGCAGCCATTCAAGCTGCAACGGCAAATAAAAATGCCGAAGTAGTGTTATTAGAAAAAACATCCAAACTTTTGCAAAAAGTAAAAGTTTCGGGGGGTGGAAGGTGTAATGTAACCAATTCTTGTTCAGACACAAAACAATTGTCGGCATCATACCCTCGTGGAGAAAAACAACTAAAGAGTGCCTTTAGTCGTTTTACAACAACGGACACAGTAAATTGGTTTCAAGACAAAAAAGTGAAACTAAAAACCGAAGTAGATGGACGAGTGTTCCCTGTTTCTGACGATTCTCAAACCATAATTGATTGTCTTGAAAAAGAAGTTAAAAAATTAAAAATTGAGATAAAACTTGAAGCTGATGTTAAAAAAATAATTCCAACTTATTCAGGAGGTTTTGAGTTAGCACTTGCAAGTGGCGATCGAATAACTTGCAATAAATTGATTATTGCATCAGGTGGAAGCCCGAAATCTGAAAACATGCAATGGCTAAAAGAACTTGGTCACGAAATCATTGAACCTGTCCCTTCTTTATTTACCTTTAATATTCCAAACGAGGCACTGAATTTGTTAACAGGCATTTCAGTGAACCCGATCAAAGTAAAAATTGCCGATACCAAATTTGAATTTAGCGGCCCTGTCCTTATAACTCATTGGGGTTTAAGCGGTCCAACAATCCTCAAATTATCATCATTTGCTGCACGTAATTTAGCCGAAAAAGATTATCAATTTAAAATACAACTTAATTGGTTAAACGATAAAAAAGAAGAGGCTTGCAGAAACGAATTAATGAATGTGAAAGCAGCCAACCCACACAAACAGGTTAACAATCATTTTCCTTTTAAATTACCTACCAGACTTCTTAGCCACCTTTTTATTAAGTCAGGAATAGTAGAAACTTTGCGTTGGGCTGATATTTCAAAGATTGACATACAACAATTGGTTCAAAACCTCATCTATGATACCTATGAAGTGCAAGGTAAAACAAGCTTCAAAGAAGAGTTTGTTACTTGTGGAGGAATCTCTTTAAATGATATTGAATTTAAAAATATGCAAAGTAAAAGGTGTAAAAACCTATATTTTGCTGGCGAAATATTAGACATCGATGGCATTACGGGAGGTTTTAACTTTCAAGCAGCTTGGACCACTGGTTTTATTGCTGGAAATGCAGCAGCTTCGGTATAATTTAGTATCACTTTTAATCCTTTTATTTGGATTAAGAATTGCCTTAAAAAAATATTTCTTTTTTTAGTAATTTCTTTTTTTACATTTGATGTGTATTAGTTTTCGACAATTAACGAAATCAATACATAACTAATTAATATTTTATTTTCATGAACATTTATGTAGCAAACATCAACTTCCGCTCTTCGGAAGATGATTTAAGAGGTCTTTTTAGCCAGTATGGTGAAATCACTTCCCTAAAAATTATTACCGATAAAATGACTGGTCGTAGTCGTGGTTTCGGATTTGTAGAAATGGCTAACGATGAAGACGCTAAACGCGCTATTTCAGAGTTACATGGTCAAGATTTTATGCAAAAAACTTTGGTAGTAAATGAAGCTAAGCCAAGAGAAGAAAATGGTGGGGGAGGTAGAGGTTTTAGCGGAGGAAGAAACAACAACCGTAAAGAATTCGGTAGTCGTTTCTAATACTCACAAACTTATTATAAATTTAAAGAGGCTTATTCAATCGAATAAGCCTCTTTTTAAATTTATACGTTTTAGTGTAAAAATTAAGGTATGTTTCGCAGTATTATTCAAGAGCAGGTGTGTTCTATGCT
>CAIVPY010000520.1 GCA_903907885.1 uncultured Bacteroidota bacterium | reverse complement strand
TAATACCATCACCTACCATGGCTACGGTTTTCCCTTGCTGCTGTAATTTTTTTATAAATTCCGACTTTTGGGCTGGTAACAAATTTGCTTGATAATAATGAATTCCGACTTGTTCGGAAATGGCTTTGGCTGTTTGCTCGTTGTCTCCCGTAAGCATATATACATCTATATTATTTTTGTGTAATTGCTTAATAGCATCAACCGATGTTATCTTAATTTTATCAGATATGGTAATGCCTGCCAAAATTTTAGTTTCATCTCCAAACAAAATAACGGTGTTTGCTTTTTCTATATTTTCATTCACCCATGTTTTTACCAAATCGCTAATCAAAATATTATTTTCAAGCATCAATTTTTCGTTACCAATAAAGTATTTTTTATTGTGATAATAGCCTTGTATCCCCATCCCACTTTTGTTTTCGATAACAATGTCATCAATAAAGCTAACACCATCGCCAATATGATTTACAATGGCATCGGCCAGTGGATGTTCAGATGATTTTTCGATACTAAATAAAATAGCTAATGCTTCATTGTTATCCAATTCAAACCATTTTAATTCGCTAAGCGTTGGTTTGCCTTCAGTAATGGTTCCTGTTTTGTCTAAAACTACAGCATTAACATTTTTAGCAAGCTCCAAACTTTCAGCATCTTTTATCAATATACCTTGTTCGGCACCATTGCCAATGCCCACCATCAATGCCGTTGGTGTGGCCAAACCCAACGCACATGGGCAAGCAATTACCAATACCGTAACCATTGCCAGCAAACCTTGTGTGAAGCCATTTTCACCACCAAAAACCATCCAAACAACAAGACTTAACAATGCCAACACAATAACAATCGGAACAAATACCCCTGCTATTTTATCTACTAATTTTTGAACAGGCGCTTTGCTACCTTGTGCATCTTGAACCATTTTAATGATGTGGGACAAAAGGGTATCGCCACCCACTTTTTCGGCCTTAAATTGGAAACTGCCTTTTTGGTTGATTGTTCCAGCAAACACCTTGCTATCAATTATTTTTTCGACAGGAATAGGCTCTCCACTTATCATACTTTCATCCACAAACGAAACGCCTTTACACACAAGCCCATCCACTGCTATTTTCTCTCCTGGTTTCACCAAAATTATATCACCCACTTTTATTTTTGCAATAGGTATTTCTGATTGCAACCCTTCATCGTGTAAAATGGTAACGGTTTTGGGTTGCAAGCCTATTAATTTTTTGAGAGCCGATGAGGTGTTTCCTTTAGCCTTTTCTTCTAATAATTTACCTAATAGTATAAAAGCAATCACCACAGCAGAGGTTTCAAAATATACATGTCCATGAAGCCCTTTGCGATGCCAAAATTCAGGAAATAAGGTATTGAACACACTATATAAATATGCCACTCCTGTGCTCAAAGCAACCAGTGTATCCATATTGGCAGAGCGATGTTTCATTTGTTTGAAAGCGCCTATGAAGAATTGCCTACCAAACCAAATTAATACAGGGGTTGACAAAATCCACATGATATAATTAGCCAATGGCATATACATTAATGAAGGTGTCATGGCTATAATTACCAGTGGTATCGAAACAATAACAGCTCCTGTGGTTCTTCTTTGTAGTAGTTTAAACTTCTTTCGATGGATTTCTTCAAGAGTATCTTTGGCGTCTTCGCTCTCATCAATCATTAAATTGTAACCAACAGATTGCAAAGCCATCTTTAGTTTCTCTGCATTTGTAATGGTGGGTATAAATTCTAAAGTGGCTGTTGTATCAGCATAATTTATCAAAGCTGAAACCACACCCGTTTGTGCTTTAAGTATCTCTTGGGCACTACTAGCACACGAGGCACAACTCATATTTAACACAGGATATTTTTTATTGAGAGTTGTAACACCATAACCCAATGCCCTAATTTGTTTCACTACTTTTGGTATCAAATCAATGCTATCTTCTCCATTTATTACAATCCTGTTGTTATTTAATTCAACTTTATGAAATAATATTCCTTCAATATTTTTCAAACCATTTTCAATAATCGTAGCACATTGTTCAGTATCCACATTTTCTAATGGCAGGTATATAATATTTTTGTTCGACATATCTTTTTTGTAAAAATATAAAGCATCGAAGGTCGCAAGTAAAAATTGAATGACGCTATATAATTGTGGAAATGATTTATATCGTATTGCTACAAATTATCCAAGGTTTTCCTATGGCTAATCCCTTGAGCCTTGAATTGAGTAGGGGTGAAACCAGTAGTCTTTTTAAATTGTGATGACAAATGACTTACACTGCTATAGCCCATCATATAGGCTATTTCGCTTAAACTTATTTGATTGTAGATTAAATATTCTTTTACCTTTTCAGTTTTCTGAAGAATAACATATTGCTCAATTGTAATACCTTCGGTAGCCGAAAACAATTTGCTAAGTTGAGAATATTCCTTTTTTAATTTATTTGAGATGATCTCAGAAAAAACGAATTTATCACCTTCAAGATAATGAACATGCTCAATGATGATTGATTTAATTTTATCAATTTGCTGTTTAAGGTTATCATCTAACAATTCAAAACCCAAAATTTCAAGATTCAGTTTAAGTAATTCGATTTGCTTAATAGTAAGTTTTTTAGCAAGTGTTACTTCTCCTAATTGAATCTGCAAAGGCTGCACCTTTATATCTAAAAGCGTCTTTTGAACAGCACTAATACACCTAGGGCATACCATGTTTTTAACATACAATTTCATCAATTTTTCAAACTAATTTAACAAATGGTCTAATGTTAGTTAAATGACTATTCATTATGCGTACCCTTAACATATCCAATAAACAAGAGTTTTTGTTGTGATTATAAATAGAGTAACAAAGCATATTGTTACCATATATTAATGAATTAGCCTACTGTGGAGGTGGTATCTGTTGTTTTGTGATGATTGTTTGGTTTTCCTTCACAATGTTTTTTACAAGATACAATACATATTGACACCACACAGATGGCCAATAGTAATTTGATGGTTTTGTTTTTCATTTTGTTATTATTTATAAACATTTCCTTTGATGTATTTATATGTTTGTTTATTGTTTCGCAAGAAGTGTATAGCATCTGGTAATTAGCTCAAGTTCAAATTTAATGTTTCGGCATTCAAATTTTCATAATTAATCCTCACCAAAAGTAAACCTTTGGTGTTAAAAATATCAATTAATGTTTCTTTACTACTTTCAACTTTTTTCAAACCAATTTTAAAGCAATCTAGTTAAGTTGAAATAATTACCCATCCAACTTCATCGTAAGGCTGATTCTTTTTCTTTGAGAGTCAACCTCAAGAACTTTTACCTGTAATTGCTGCTGCAATTTAACCACTTCATTTGGATCTTTAACAAAACGATTGGCCAATTGAGAAATATGCACCATGCCATCTTGCTTCACGCCTATATCAACAAAGCAACCAAAGTTTGTAATATTGGTTACAATACCTGGAAGCACCATTCCTACATACAAATCCTCAGGCTTTTTTACATCAGCAAAGCTAAATGCTTGCAATGTCGCTCTT
>CAIVPY010000519.1 GCA_903907885.1 uncultured Bacteroidota bacterium | reverse complement strand
CGCTCTGGTATCTCCCCAACTGTAATTATATGGTTATAATTACTGGAGCCACTTGCCGGAATCGAACCAGCGACCTACTGATTACAAATCAGTTGCTCTACCAGCTGAGCTAAAGTGGCATTTTTTCAATAAATGTTATATTTTAAGCCGTTACTAAAGGTAATAAACCAATTATTCGAATATTCGAAATGGGCATAAAATCAAGGTATTTCCTACAAAGAACACGATTTACAAGTCTATCTTTCTCACAAAAAGGACTGCAAATGTAGTATTTCCTAGTATGAATACAAATTTGGAAGCAAAAAAATCAAAAAAACTTTGAAAAACTTTTTTGATGAGCGTAACAGCGGTGCAAATTTGCATTTCTGTTTTGTAAAATGCAAGTATCAATTGAAAAAAAAGCACTAATAAACTTTACAAAATGTATTTATAATTAATAATCAAAGCCTTTATGTTTTTTATCCAGGCTTTGATTATCATTTTTTGATACTACCAATTGTAATCTTTTTTATTCATCAATAGTGCTTCACCTACAATCGTATCATTTCCAGTGGCTATATCAATAACTTTTGTTTCATACAATACTCTATTTTTCTCAGGGAAAATCTCTTTAACTGTTATTACAGCTTGATATGGCGTTTCTACAAACATTGGTTTTAAAAATGTGGTGTTTTGCTTCATATATATATGTCCTTCGGCATGAAATAGCACTCCAAATATTTTGGTAAATACACTAGCACTGAAATGCCCGTGAATTATACACTTGCCAAACATGCTGGCTTTTCCAACCTCTTGGTTAACGTGCAATGGATTCATATCACCAGAAATCTTCGCATAAAGATCTACTTGTTCTTGTGTAAATGAAAAATCGTGTGTAAAAACATCTCCTACTAGTGGTGCAGTCATAATTTTATATATTTTTAGTTAAAATTTAAGTAATTTTGATAGGCAACAATAAAAAAAATGACGTTCAAAACCACATTTTTGTTTTATTTTTTTTTAAAAAAAGTGTTCTTGACAAAAGTCATATTCAGCTAAATCCAATATTGACGTGGCTTTGATGGGCATAAAAAATATTTATGATACAATCCATTGTTATTAAACTTATTGAATTAATTTTGCGGTCGATTTAAAAGGTGGATGTAATAATCCAATTTCAACTGCCAATTATAACAAAAAAAACAATGGAAACAACAAACAAAAACATTTTTGAATCAATGGCTGATATGCAAAAAAAAGCTGTTGACAATTTAACACAAGTAACAAATAACATGAAATCAAACATGTTTACAGGCAACAACACGAATTTCGATTCGGAAACTTTTAAAAAATGGTACGATAGCCAAATGGCTTGGTTTAACAATGCTAACGGTGAAAACAAAAATCCAGTTCAAGCATTTGAGTTCTTTAACACTTGGATGAATAACCAAATCTCAAACGCAAAAACTTGGTTTGATAACAATAATAATCCTTTAGGTAATATGGGAAACAATGATATGAATGCTTCATACAACAATATGATGAATTTATATAACGAATGGACAAATACCATGAACAATTCATACAGTGAAATGATGAAAAATTTTGATAATAAAGGTACCAAAGAAAATTTTGCAAGCATGTTTAATAATGCTGAAATGCAAATGAAAGCTTTTGAATTTTTCATGCCAATGATGAATTCAATACAAGATAAAACTTTTACTCCTGATATGTTTAAACAAATGTTTAACACTCCAGTATATAAAGAAATGATGGATAAAATGTTTGGAACACAACCTGATTGGATGAAAAACATGATGGAAAATCCTGCTATGACTAGCATGAAAGATAATATGACTAAAATGATGGGGTCAAATAAATCTATGTTTGATAACATGAAAGGAATGATGAATACCAATATGCCTAACATGAACGATTCGTTTGCAAACATGATGGGCTATTACAACCAATGGAATAGCGCTATTGATAATGCTTCAGCTCCTTTTACCAAATTAATGGGAAATACAAAAAACACAGTTGTAATGAGCCAAATGCGTGAAATTTCTGACATGATGATGAATTATATTGTTAAGAACACACAAATGCAATTTATGACTTACCAAACTGGATTGAAAGCTATGGAGGATTTTTCTGAAACTTTATATGCTACCATCCAAGAAGGTAAAGACATGAGTAACTTTACTGACATATATAGCGCATGGTTAAATACAAATGATAAACATTTTGTTAAATTATATGAAACTGAAGATTACTCAAAAATGATGAGTGAAGTAAGTGGCATGCAATTAACTTTAAAAAAGAAAATTGAAGCATCAATGGAAAAGTCGATGGAACATTTACCATTGATTAATCGTACTGAAATGGACGAGTTGTACAAAACTATCTATGAATTGAAAAAGAGAATTAACATGCTTGAATCTCAATTAGATGTTGAAACCACTACTGAAGCTACCGAGGCTTCAAGCACTTCTAAAACATCTGCTAAAAAATCGGCTAAAAATGCATAATAAATAATTGGTTTGGTTTATATGTACTAAAGCCACAGATATTTTTTTCTGTGGCTTTTTTAATATAATTAAATCAATAAATTTGGACAAATCATAAAACAAAAAAATATGAACGCAAGTGGAATTATGAATGAAATGACCAAAACCAGCGAGAAGCTGATTAAAGGTTACGAAGTGTTACAAAATATTAAAGAAGTAGAAATAGCGACTACTCCTAAAGATTTAGTTTGGGAACGTGATTTGGTGAAATTATATCACTATAAACGTGAAACTCCAGCCAAATGCAAAATACCCGTTTTGGTATCATTTGCCATGATGAATAGGCATGATGTGTTGGATCTACAACCAGATAGAAGTTTGATGAAAAAACTATTGGATGAAGGATTGGATATTTATATCATGGATTGGGGATATCCGCAAAAACAACATAAATATCTTACAATGGAAGATTATATCTTAGATTTTATGGGTGGTGCAGTAGATTTTGTTCGCAAATCAACTAAGAGTGATAAAATACACAAAATGGGCATTTGTATGGGTGGTACCTTTAGTGCTATTTATGCGGCTATTTTTCCTGAAAAATTGCAAAGTTTGAGCGTATATGTTACACCCTTTGATTTTTCAGATCAAGGAAGTTGTATGTTATACAAATGGACAAAAGACATAAATGTAGATGCTATGGTTGATAGCCTTGGCATTATTCCTGCTGATATGTTAAATGCAGGCTTCAGTTCACTTAAACCAAGTATGGATGTGGCTAAATATATTGGCGTGATGGATATGATGCAAGATGAAGCCAAAATAATGAATTTTCTTCGCATGGAGAAATGGAAAGCAGATTGCCCTGATTTACCCGGTGAAATGTTCCGTAAATATATCAAAGACCTTTGGCAAGAAAATAAACTTATTAAAGGCGAATTGATGATTGGCAAATACAAAATAAATTTAAAGAAAATTACTATGCCTTTCCTTAATATTTATGCTACTGAAGACAATATTATTCCTAATAGTTCAACCATACCAGTGAATGATTTGATTGGATCAAAAGACAAAGAATTGTATGCTTTCCCAGGTGGACATATTGGTGTTTTTGTTGGAGCTAAATCACAAAAAGAGCTTGCTCCTAAAGTGGCTAAGTGGGTATTGGATAAAAGTTAAGAAAATATGCGAACAAGCTCGAATCCCAATTTAAGGCTTGTTCTTTTCTATAGTTTTACATACTATTAAAAATCTAAATAGGCGAAAAAATAATTATATAAACATTTTTCATTGATTATTTTGCAGCCCTATAAAATACAAAAAATCAAAATGACAAAAGGCGAAATACACACTAATAAAGGTGTAATGAAAATTGAATTCTATGATAATGACGCTCCAAATACAGTAGCGAATTTTGTAAAATTAGCAAAAAGCGGATACTATAATGGTGTAACATTTCATCGTGTACTACCTGATTTCGTAATTCAGGGTGGCGATCCAACAGGTACAGGTGCTGGTGGACCAGGATATAAAATTGATTGTGAACTTACAGGTGGAAATCAATTTCATGATAGAGGAGTAATGTCAATGGCACATGCCGGAAGAAACACTGGAGGCTCTCAGTTTTTCATTTGCCACAGCCGAAACAACACAGCTCACTTAGACCGCAATCATACATGCTTTGGCAAAGTGGTTGAAGGCTTAAATGTAATTGACGACATTCGCCAAGGAGATGTAATGGAAAAGGTAATTATTGTTGAGGAATAGATTAATACCTATACAAAGAAAAAGCCATCATTAAGATGGCTTTTTCTTTGTATAATATCTCAAAAAAATCTAAACAAAAATAGTAAAGGGTATCTTAAACACTTGCATGAGAAATTTTTTCGAGTTTTTCTTTATTTACAATCCTAATTCTTTTTCCTTCAATTTCTATAAGTTTATCGTTTTTAAATTCGGTGAGCAATCTAATAACTGTTTCTGTAGCTGTACCAACAATATTGGCTAGGTCTTCACGTGGTAAAGTAACAGAAATAGTGGTTTCGTCTGATTGTCCGTTTTTGAAAGTTTGTTGAAGAAACAATAATGTTTCGGCCAGTCGTTCTCTAACACTTTTTTGAGCAAGACT
>CAIVPY010000518.1 GCA_903907885.1 uncultured Bacteroidota bacterium | reverse complement strand
CTATTCCATCCCTTTTCTACTCCACCTAATAAATTAATAGAGTAGTACATCCCATTAGTGCTTCTACTCATACTTCTACCTTTGCTTCTTGTTACTCCATCAGTTGAATCAAAATCAGCAAAAGGCCCAGTATATCCATCAGGAATACCATTATAATTCAAATCGGTGTACAAATTCGGAATTACATTAACATATGGGTTTGGGATACTATCAAACATAATTGAAGCCCATTTGTTTGTATTTCTTATAGGAATATCATTCAGTTTACACCAAGCTAATAAGCTGTCTGTACGTCCTAAGTATGAGTCCCAACCACCTATAGGGTTATAAAAATGGCTTAGGGTGAAACTATGTGTATGTTTGGCGGTATTATCTGCAATTATATTTATTAACGATTGAAAATAATTTGATTCGTCATTAATATCTAAATTTTGCATGGCAAACCTTTTGTTTTTTAATGAGTCAACTTCGTTATACATTTTGTAAGATGGAGTTGGATAAGTTGCTCCAGCTGTAAATCCATATTCCAAACCCATTAATTCTTTAACTTCTTGTTTGTTTAATTGTGCACATGGTCCACCAGGTTGAATCCAAGTTTTGGGCTTTGGTAACCCAAGCGAATCATACACATATCTGGTTCTTTCCACTAGTAATTTCAAAGCGTCTTTGCTCATTTTAATATCATAACCTGTTAATTTATGAAAAGGAATACCTCTGTTAGTATCAAGTTTTAGTGTTTCTTGCCAGTAATTGTTTACTTGAAGGGTGTCTGGGTCATTTTGATTTTTGTTTTGAAGATTACTCCAAGTACAAACCAAATTTAAAGAGGGGAAATAAAGATTTGAAATATAGGCTGGGCTATAAAAATCTTTAAACTCACCATTGTTTTGGCTTATAACTGTATTGCCAAACACATCCACCAAGCCTTCATTTATGGCAGTTTCGGTTATTATAGAATCAATGTTTAAGCAAACTCGATTAAGTACGTTGTTAATGTGGTGAACACCTTTTTTTCCTGTGAAATATAAGGTATCGCTTTTTTGATTTGAGGCAAATGCAATATAGGCAGTTGTGCCACTTGGTGTGTGATCCATTAGCTCATGACCGCTTGCCACCAACTCTTTCAAGGCATTAACTCCCGCTGTGTCAGTCAAAAATTTTTGGGCATCAATTCCCAGAGAGAATTTGAAACCATATTTGTTAAAAATTCGGTTATAGTCTCTCCATTTTTGTGCACCTTGATGATCATCTATACGGAAGCAAAGTCCACCAACTTTGTTGTAGGTATTTTGACCAAAAACATTTGAAATAATTAGTAAAAAAAATGGGATTAATAATTGTTTTTTCATTTGGCTAAAATAATGCTAACCATATTTCCATACTTTGTAGCATTAGCTATGTTATAAACAAACCAGTTGTATAGTTCACAAATGAAAACAAAAAAACCACCCTTTTAATAGGTGGCTTTTTCTAAAAATATTTTCTGAAATTATTCAGCTTTTGTAAACGATTTAGAAATGGTTTTTCCATCGTCTTTAAAACGTAAAAAATATACTCCGTTTTGCAAATCTGTAATGTCGATATTTAACTCATTATTATTATAAATAACAGTTTTAACTCGCAATCCTAAAATATTATAAATATCAATTTGAATTGGTTCTTTGGTGCTATATTTTAAAACCAAATTATCTTTAGCTGGATTAGGATAAAAAGAAAATTCTTTACTCTTCGCCACTTCTTTAACGGCTGTAGCCCAACCTTTCACATCCACTGTTAAGGTGTCTTTGCTAGCACTGTTTCTAGCACTTTTAAACATGATTTTTGTGTTGGCATTACCAGGACTAAAAGGAGCTGTACCTGTCGAAAAATCTAATTTAACTATTCCGTTTTTTCCATTACCCATAGTGAAACTATAAGCTGGGTCATTTTGAGTAATAGTACCATAGCAATTGAGTGGATCACAAATACTCAAATCTCCCCAGCCATTTGGTTTTGAAAGACTTAAAACAGTCCAAGAAAAAACGGTATCGAATGGGTCTGTTGAAATATTGGTGAAAGTGGTTTTGGTTTCGATAATTGAGTTTGTCAAAAAACCACCAGTCGAAATAACTCTTGGATTTATACTGAAACTCTGCGATAATACTCTAGAAGCTAAAATAGCTACAAATAAACTTAGTATAATTATTTTTTTCATATTGTGAAGATTGCAAAATTTAAACCAAATTTGCCATGGCAGTTTTTAGTCAAAATTTTATTCTGCCACAAACATATACAAAACTTATTCATAAATAAAGATTTAATATAAAAATTACATGAACTTTATAATAATTAATGGTCCAAATCTTAATTTATTAGGCAAAAGAGAAACTGACATTTATGGTAATATAGGTTTTGAAGAGTTTTTACACCAATTGAGAAATCAATATAATGAGCATCAAATAGCTTACTTTCAGAGTAATATTGAAGGTGAATTAATAGACAAAATTCAAGAGACAGGATTCGAATATGATGGTATTATTCTAAATGCGGCTGCCTATTCGCATACTTCTGTTGCCATTGCTGATGCGATAAAAACTATTCAATCTCCCGTGATTGAAGTCCACATTTCCAATGTTTTTAGCCGTGAAGATTATAGACAAACCATGCTTACAGCAGCTAGTTGTGTAGGGTCAATTAGTGGCTTAGGACTTTATGGGTACAAAATGGCACTTGATTTTTTATTGCATCAAAAAAGTTCAGAATAATATTTTATATTTTTTACAAAATGCTGAAAAACAACACTCCCCTTATATAACCCATGTAATTCGTGTGATGTAACTTGTTTTTGAGCTACTCTTCTTTGTTTAAGCCAATGACCCATGTTAAAGAAAAAGTCGGCATGAGCCCTATGTATAGCCCAACTGTGCCTAGGTAAGCCATTCATTAAAAAAAAACCAGAACTTAATAAATCTAAACACGACCTTAATGGAATAAGCCAGATTAGTTTGGTTGCTGGCAGGTTTTTAAACAACATACACAGCGAGTTTTTGAAATTCAAATAGGTTTTTTGGGGACTTTGTTTGCTCAGTGTGCCTCCACCTACATGATATACTACAGAAGCCGGAACTGCCAATATTCTATAACCTCTTTGTTGCAACCGCCAACACATATCCACTTCTTCCATGTGTGCAAAAAAGTGCTTGTCAAAACCATCCACTTCATGAAAAGCATCAGCTTTTATAAAAAAGCAGGCCCCAGATGCCCAAAATATTTCGGTAGTGTTTTGGTATTGATGTTTGTCCACTTCATCTACTTCAAAAATTCTCCCCCTGCAAAAAACATAGCCAAGGCTATCCATCATACCACCAGCAGCTCCCGCATATTCAAATTTGTCTTTGTGGTGATACTGCAACAATTTTGGTTGGCAAGCTGCAATACGGCTATTTTTCTGCATCTCGGCAATCACCGGCTCAATCCAGCCCGGTGTAACTTCAATATCGTTGTTTATTAGCACATAATAGTCGGCTTTCACCTGCTTCAAAGCTTCGTTATAACCACCTGCATAGCCATAGTTTTTGTCTAGTCTGATGATTTTTATG
>CAIVPY010000517.1 GCA_903907885.1 uncultured Bacteroidota bacterium | reverse complement strand
GGAGGAATTTTGGTATTTTTTTCTAATTCAAATTTTGCTAAGCATTGTTTTTTTCTTTCTACCCATTTACCCACTTAGAATTGCGTTTTTCCTTGTTACAATAATACCATGTTTATCTATTCAATTTCGCAGACTTAATGATGTAAATAAGAATAGGCTTTGGGCAATATTACCAATTGTATTAACAATTATGGATATAATATTATATTTTTCAATGTTAAATTACCATTCAATGGTGAAAAATCTTCTTTTTATTATTTTAGCATTGATGAAAGCAACTTTCATTATTCTGCTTTTCATTTGGTATTTAAGAGATTCAAAAGAACTGGCCTCATAATAATTTTACCTGCGATTGATGGTTATCACTGTTCAATCGATATGTTTGATGAGAACACCGACCATATAAAAATTACTCGTCAAAATTAAACCTTTGCTACTAATTAATAAACAATATTTTCCCCACTTGCGATTCTTCCCCTTCGCGTTTAGCCGCAAAGATTAAATACACGCCCGTAGCGGCTCTATTGCCTTTAAAAGTGGTGCCATCCCAGGTGGCAGTTCCACCATTGGAAGTGGTTTCGTAAACCAAATTGCCCGAAATATCTGTTATCTTTACAATGGTATTCTTAATCAATCCTTTTATTGAAATAAGCCCATTGTATTCGGGCCTCACAGGGTTTGGATAGATAAAAATATTACTTAAATGAGAGTCAGGCTCGGTAGATGTTCCCATGTAGGATATGATGCCTTTGTCTGTTGCAAAAAACACTTCACCCGTTTTTTCATCTATGCCAATTTCCAATACATTGTTTGATAGCAAAGGGCTATTGGCAGTTGTGAAATTATGCAATACTGTATAACCATCAGGAGAAACATACCATACCCCATTGCGGGTGCCAATCCACTTGCGATTTCCACCATCCACTTTTATACAGTTGATGGCTTCGGTACCTAAGAAATTAGAATACACCAAACCTGTTTTGATAACAATTTGTTGCGCATCAAAGTTCTGTTTGGGTGTTGCAAATATCAAACCTGGATTGCTCAAAATGGTTAAACCTTGTGAAGTTCCAATCCAAACAGAACCGTTTTTATCGGGCACCGCACAATACACTTGATTAGAAGGCAATGCCCCATTGTTAACATCCTTCGTCAGTATTTTCACTTGATTGCTAGCGCTGTTATATACCAAAACGCCTACTTCTCTTTTCAATACCACCCACTTGTTATTGTCTTGGTCGCATTTGATTTTGGTTATTTCGTTGGCACCTCCTAACAGACCACCAATTGGAAAGGATTTCCATGTGCCATCTGTTCGCATCACCGAAATGGGTTCAGGGGCAGAGTGATTGGCTACCCACATATTGCCATCTTCATCAAAATCAATAGAACTAACGTATAGCTGAGGAAATGAAGGATTGTAATTTGGTCTCAATGAACTGTTGGATGAATCGTATTTTTTTAAAACCCTTGTAGCATTTTCGTCCATTTCAAAAATGCCATTTCCAAATGAGGCGGCATATACTTTGCCCGTTTTAGGGTTTACTTTTACTTCTAGGATATCTGTAATTCCACTTAATTCAGGAATGTTTTTGTCGATATAATTCTCCCAAGTATTGTTCTGTAATTTGTAGAAACGATTTACGAAAAACTGTTTTTGCCACGAATCATCCACTGCACCTGCGGCCACCCATGTTGCACCATTACCATAGTTTATTGCACTTGCTGATGTAGATGTAGGTCCATTAGGTATAATGTATTCAAACTCTCCTGTAATGCCTGGGTACATTTGTGCTCCGTATGAATTATCTACCAAATATAGCTTGTCGTTTTTGCCTACGATAGCTTCGTTTCTGTTTTTTATGTTCGACTTTTTCTCTGCTAATCCATTGGCATCTTCAATAACCACTTCATCACCTGTGGTAATGCTAAGTTTATTGTTATTTACTTGAAGGCTTCGCACTTTTCCATCAAGGTTTGTAGCATATGTTGTCCAAGTATTAAGCCCATCAAACACTTTTAGACTGCTGTCAACATTAGCAAATAATAACGACCGAAAAACTTCAATATGATTGGCATAAGAGAAAGTGCTCATTTTCTTCCAAAAATTAAAATCGCTTAGGTTATTTGCATTCATGGATGCTGTGTAAATGCCTAAATTGGTAGCCCCATAAATGCTGTTGTTAAAAATTGCCACATCATTAAATGGGAGGTTTGACCCATTGTTGCCAAGGTTTTGGTACGAATCAATTACTCGTTTATTTTCTAAATCAATTAGCACAATACCAAAGTCAGTTGCTAGGTATAAATTGTTATTATAGAAACAAATATTATTAATGGATTTACTTCCTATTATGTTTAGTTGCAATAAATCAGGCAGGTTTATGATGGTATTGGCTTTATGATCAACAATGTCAATGTTTGCATTTTGATAAACAATTACAGTCAAATTGAGTGTTGGGTTATGTCTTACCAATTTGACTTCCACATCAGATAAGCCTGTGATTTTTGATAGCCTTTCTATGGCGAAATCATTTACATCAACAGTGAAAATACCACTTGGTGAGCCCACATAAATTTTATCCCCCACCTCGGCTACGGTTGTAGCTTTTTGATAAGGTAAATGCACCCTCCAGCCTTCCACATTCGGTCTTTGTTGGGCTATCAGGTTTAAGCAGACAATTGAAAGTATGAATAGTAGTATTTTTTTCATTTCCGTAAATATTGCAAACGCAATGTGCTATGATTTATTGTTTGATAAACTTTCTAAAAGTATTTTCATTTTGTCAATTGCTTTTGCTCTGTGACTTATTTTGTTTTTTTCATCCATACCCATTTCAGCTAAAGTGATTTCATATCCATCTGGAACAAAAATGGGATCGTAGCCAAATCCATGATTGCCTCTTTTGGTATCGATAATTTTACCTTGCAATTCACCTTCAATCATGTGCTGAACTCCTTGGTAAATCAAACAAATAACAGATACGAATTTAGCTTTTCTGTTTTCTTTTCCGTTTAAATTCTTCAAAAGCAAATCCATATTGTTATTGTCAATTTTGTCTTTGCCTGCATAGCGAGCGCTGTATACCCCTGGCTCACCGTTTAGTGCTTCAACCATAAGGCCAGTATCATCTGCGAAACAATTTTTATTTGTTTTTTCAAAAACAAACTGAGCTTTGATAATCGCATTTTGTTGAAGTGTCAGACCATTTTCTATTATTTCGTCATGAATACCTATGTCATCTAAGGTAAATATTTTGAAAATAGAAGTCAATTTTTTTTCTATTTCTTGGGCTTTATTTTTATTGTGCGAGGCAAATATTAGTTCAATCATGCTAGCGTGTTCATTCGTTTAATTTGTAGCCATAACTGTTGTTTTTTGGCATTGCTGCTTATGTATTCAAACACAG
>CAIVPY010000516.1 GCA_903907885.1 uncultured Bacteroidota bacterium | reverse complement strand
CCCATTAAGTTGGTCTCGAATGTTTCAACTGGATTGGTATATGATGATAATACGATGGCTTGAGCTGCAAGGTGAAACATAAAGTCTGGTTTCACTTCATTTACATATTGGATAAACTTCTCTCTGTCTCTAATATCTCCATCTAAATGTCTAAATTTATCCGAGAGTTTACATTGTATATAGTTATCTTTTTCAGTATAGGCAGGCAATGCATAGCCATATACTTCTGCTCCTAATTCGAGCAGTAAAATGGATAGCCAAGAGCCTTTGAAACCAGTGTCTCCAGTGATAAGTACTTTCTTGTTTTTATATATGTTTGAGAAGCTTGTTTCCAAAATTTTAAATTATTTCCAGATTTTCCAAGGGGCGTTTTGAGAGTCCCATAACTCTTCCAATTCAATTTTGTCTCTCATGGCATCCATGCATTTCCAAAATCCTTGGTGCTTATATGCCATCAATTGTTGGTCATTTGTCAATTTTAGTAATGGGGTGTCTTCCCACATGGTATCATCACAATCAAAATCTAAATAGTTAAAAACCTCAGGTTTTAAAACAAAAAAACCTCCATTAATCCAACCTTCGTCTTCTTGTCTTTTTTCTTTAAAAATTTCAACTGAATTATTTTCACTAATACCCATCACACCAAATCTTCCAATAGGTTGAATGGAAGTTACTGTGGCAATTTTGTTGTGTGATTTGTGAAATGAAATCAGCTTATTAATGTCGATATCAGCAACACCATCGCCATAAGTTAGCATGAACTCTTCATTGCCAATGTATTGTTTAACCCTTTTAAGTCTGCCTGCAGTTTTTGTTTCTAGACCTGTATCAACCAGAGTTACCTTGAAATTCTCAGTATCCGAGTTGTGAACTTGAAATGAATTGTTTTTTACATCAATTGTTACATCAGAGTTATGCAAGAAGTAATTGAAGAAATATTCTTTGATGATATACCCTTTATAACCAAGGCAAATAATAAAATCATTAAATCCATATTGGCTATAAATTTTCATTACATGCCACAAAATAGGTTTGCCGCCTATTTCAATCATGGGTTTAGGTTTTAAATAAGATTCTTCAGATATGCGGGTTCCTAAGCCCCCTGCAAAAATTACCACTTTCATTTCGTTATCAAAAATATTTATTTTTGTTTGGTGCAAGCATACAATATTTTTGCTAAAAAGTATCAGCAAAAAACTTTGTATGTTCCTCATTCTCATTCCATATATATCAACACGAACCCAATATGTTTTGGATGAGTTGCTTTTACGCAGGCTTGGAATTGAATTTAAGGTCACCGATAAAGAGGATTATTTCATAAAATCAAGTTCTCTTAAAATTAATTATGGCAATAAAATTATTGAAGGCTGTGTAAATATTCCTTCTGTCACTTTATTACATGAAGAACATATTCACCGACAAGAAATAGCAGTTGAATTGGATGAAAAATGGCAGAAAATATTTTTCAAAAACCCCTATAAAAACATACCCGATTTTAGGCTGCCAACTCAATTCTTGTATTTTGATGTATTTGCTGCAAGCTTTTATTTGCTCAGTAGGTATGAAGAATATTTGCCTCACAAAAAGGATGAACACCTGAGGTTTAAGGCTGAAAATAGCCTTGCTTTTCAAAATCAATTTTTAGAAATTCCTTTGGTGGATATTTGGG
>CAIVPY010000515.1 GCA_903907885.1 uncultured Bacteroidota bacterium | reverse complement strand
TGCCAATGCTGTTAAAAACATCTTGCGACTGGCTGCTATTAAATCCGTATGGTTTTATTAATTCGTATATAAGTGTTTGGTTTAAAATTTGGGGAAAAATTTTATGCGTATCAATCACAATGGTATTGCCTTCTTCGCTAACACACAATCCTCTTACATGAATAAGAAAGTAGCTTAATAAAAGTTCAGTTTCTTTTACATAATCAGCTAATCGATTAGTAGAATTAATCACATCAGGGTTTATTGATTGTAGTAAAGGAATTATTTCGTTCCTTATTTTGTTTCGGGTAAAAATATTTGAGTGGTTAGAGCTATCAAATACAAAATCGATTTTATGTTTAGTAGCAAATCTTTCAATATCCTTCTTAGAGCAAAACAACAAAGGGCGAATGGTAAAATTTCGTTTTGGCATAATGCCATGCAGTCCACTCAAACCCGTACCTCTAATCATGTTTATTATTAGGGTTTCGGTAACATCATTCTTATGATGAGCAGTAGCAATAAAATCTAATTCATGTTTGGTTAATAAAGAATGAAACCAGTCATATCTGAGATTTCTAGCAGCCTCTTCAATGGATAATCTATTTTCATTGGCAAATTCTGTGGTATTAAATCGTTTGGTGTGGCATTTGATTTGGTTCAATTCGCAATAAGAGGTAACAAATTTTTCGTCTCTTTTACTATCCTTATCCCTAAGCATAAAATTGCAATGAGCTACTTCAAAATGATAACCCGACTTTTGGAACAAATGCAACATAACCATTGAATCTAAACCTCCGCTAATAGTAAGTAGTATTTTATTTGTTTTGTCAAATAATGAATTCGAAGAAATATATTTTTGAAACGCTTTGAGCATTATGCTTTATGGGTAAAAATATTAGTTTTGAGGCAAATGTCGTATAATAAAATTATTTGGTTAACAATTATCTTGGTACTGTTATCAACACTGGTTTTTGCACAGCAAAAGAGTAGGGTAGAAGTGATATTTGCCAAAACACTTGAAGGCAATACAAAGTCAGCGTTTGGAAGTTTAACTAAGCTAATTGGAAGTGTACAATTAAAGCAAGGTTCAACAATCATGTTTTGTGATAGTGCTTTGCTTTATGATGACAGTAATATGCTTGAGGCTTTTTCAAATGTGAAAATTATAAGTAACGACACCATTACGATTATAGGAGAATACCTTAAATACAATGGAAACACAAAAAAGGCATTAATTGAAAAAAATGTTGTTCTTACAGATCCATCCATTACATTAAATACCCAACAACTTGACTATGATTTGTCGCAAAGTTATGGTTATTATGGTCAAGAAGGAACTATAGTAAACAAGCAACAAACGATATTAAACAGCCAGATGGGCTACTATTACGCCCAGCGGAAAGAGTTTTTCTTTAAGAAAAAAGTATCTGTAATCAACCCAGAATATACCATGTATAGTGATACCCTGATGTATAATACTTTGACTAAAATTTCCTATTTTTATGGACCAACAATTATCAATAGTAAATCAGATAAAATTATATGTGAGAATGGATGGTATAATACAGCTAAAGAACAAGCACAATTTAGTAAAAATGCCGTTTTAATAAGTGAGAAGAAAGTACTGAAAGCTGATAGTTTGTATTATGACGGGAAAATGAAATTAGGAAGGGCATTTAGAAATGTTGATTTGTTTGACTCAATACAAGATATCAGATTACTAGGCGATTTTGGCGAAAATAACGGACGAACAAAGCGTAGTTATGTTACTAAGAATCCTTGTGCCATAAAGCTTATGGATAAAAAAGACAGTATGTTTTTGTATGCCGATACCCTTTTTCTGTATCAACGAGATAAAAAACAAAAGCAACATTTTGAAGCTTATCACTCTGCTAAAATATATAAGAATGACATGCAAGCCGTATGCGATTCATTGGTTTATATGCAGGATGATTCTGTTTTATGGCTTTTTAAAAGTCCCATCATGTGGACGGGTGACAATCAGATAACAGCAGATACCATTAAATTTTTTATAAATAACAGCAAGTTAGATTCCTTTTATTTGCTAAATAATTCCTTTAGTACTTCTAAGGTAAAAGGCTTGCATTATAATCAGGTAAAAGGAAGAAATATGAAGGGCTATTTTGATAGCAGTGCAATCAAGTTTATTAAGGTATTTGGAAATGGTCAAAGTATCTATTATGCCAAAGAAGATTCGGTTAATTACATTGGAATTAATGTAATCGATTGTAGTGAAATGGAATTTTACTTCGAAAATAAAGAAATTAAAAAAACTGTTTTTATTACCAAGCCAGATGCAACTATGTATCCACTTGATGAACAAAAGCCTGAACTTCTTAGACTTAAAGGTTTTAAATGGTACGAAAAATTAAGACCAAAGCGTACTCTTAAAAATCAAATAAGTAATTTTTATAATAAAAATTAAATAACCGCTTGTTTTTATTTGGGTTCTTTATAAATTTGGATTTGATATACCATTGAAATTTTTTAATAAACGATATGAGAAAAACAATTACTAATCCTTTTTACAAAGTAGTTTTCATAGCTGTATTAGCTGTGCTACTTTTTAATGGAAAAACCTTTGCACAGCTTAAAGGTGGGCAAACTTATTATGTAAATGGAGCTACCGATTTGGTGTCTCCACGAGATACTTTCCCCAATTTAATGGGAGGTAACACAACCAGCACAATCTCAGCCTCTTCAGGTATTATTCATTACCTAAACACTTTAGGTATAGATACCATAAATTTGCAGAGAGCTCCTATTACTATTGTACTAACAACTGGATACAATCCAATTGAACCAAATCCAATTACTATTGGTGGAGCAAGTGGCGGTTATCCTGGTATGAGAGATTCAACAATTTTTATTACCTTAAAAACAGATGGACAGCCTTTTGCAATTACTACCAATGGCACAATCGGTGCTAATGCTAGCTTGTTGCGTTTTAATGGTATTCGTTGGTTTTCCATTGATGGAGCAGGAACAGGCAATAGTAGAGTTTTGAGTTTTGTTATGCCTTCAACAGCTACTACAGGCACTTCAAAAGTTATTGATTTAACTCCTTCAACTGGTACAAGTGCATCAGGATTGCAATACATTACAATCAAAAATTGTAATATCATTGGCAGTTCAACAGCAGCGCTATCAAACACCTTTGCAGGTATTTATTTAGGTGGTATTACAAGTACACCTTCTGCTCCTTCAAGGGGCAGAAATGCTTTTATAAGCTTTGTTAATAACAATATTTTAGGTACACAAAATGGTATTTTCTATAAAGGATTTAACGCTGCTGCTGGACAGCAAGATGATAATATTACCATTAATAACAATACAATTGGTGGATACAACTACCCAACATTGACACCATCTACAGCAGCTTTGGCTTCTTTGGGTTCGCCATTTGTAGGTAGTGGATCAGCAAATCCATCCGGTATCGTAGTGAGTGCCTCAAAAAATGTGAGTATTGATGGTAATGTAATAAGAAATAATTTTATCACAGCTATTAACTATAGAGCCGTTTTTTTAACCAACGATGGTTCGTCTTTGTCTCTTGACAGTAATATTCAAATTGTAAATAATCAGATTTACAATTTATTTAGCAACTCGGCTGGAAATGGTATAAGTGGTATTCGTATTAATATGGGTTCACATACACAGCATTTGAAAATGTTGGTTGCCAATAATTCAATTTCAAAAATAATTGCTTACGGAAGTTCAAATGCAAATAATCCAAGTACTCAAACAGTTGGATTATTGTTTGAAAGTACTACCGCTAATGCAGGTTTAGAAGTATATTATAACTCAATTAATCTAAACCAAGATTCTATGTTGGTGAATGGTCAATCTGTTTGTTTTGCTATTGCAGCTGGTACTACTGGTGGTATTATTAGCATGAATAATATTTTCTCAAACACTATGGGTTCTGGAAATAATTGTGTTATTCAAGTTGGCTCAGCCACAGCATGGCCGTTTTTATATAGCAACTATAACAATTATTATGCAACAAATATCCGTGCTGGAATTCATTGTATTGGTAACTTAGCAAATACATCAAACATATTAAATGTGAGTGGTTATTTAAAATCTCAATCATTGAAGAATTTTAGATTGTATTCACTTTCTGATTCACTTTCAATATCAACACCACCTGCATTTTCAAACGACACTATTTGTACAATGGCAAGTGGGTTAAACCACCTGAATTTTAATCGTGGAATTAGTTTGCCATTATTTTATTTAGCTAATCCTGGCATCTTGCCAATATATGCTGCAATGAAATTTAGACCAAGCAATGATATGTTTGGTAATTCAAGAACAGCTTTAGGTAGATTTTCATCATTAGGTTGTCATCATTGGAATGGTGATTCGATGAATGCTCAAGGACCTTTAAATGCTGGAGCTATTTATTTAATCAATAATGTTGACAATCCACCTACACTACAAAATTCTTCAAATGGGTCGTTTAAAAATATTACACAAGCCATTAATCATATAAATTCATATGGTTTAGGTGGTGGTAATGGAGGACCGGTAACGTTTGAAGTTAGAAAAGGATATGCTGGAGAGCCAGGATATTTACCAGCTATTACTGATTATTTAGGTACTAGTTTTGCAACTCCAGTTGTATTTAGGGTTGCAAACGATACTAATATCACTATAACAATGCCTAATCAAGCTACAGCTCCAAATTTTAGTGCAGTATTAAATATACAAGGTGCAAGTTTTGTAACTTTTGATGGTAGAGTTAATAAGAATATAAAATTTGCTATTCCTGCTTTAGCAATTAGTACTTCATATAGGGTAATTTCAATTTCTCCATTGGATATTGGTTCTAATAATATTACGATTAAGAATTGTGTTATTGCAGGTAACTCATCTTCAACAGCAGTATTTACTCCTTATGGTATTTATATGGGAACAAGAACCTCAAATGGTTTTGTTTCATTAAATGCCGACTTAAATAGTTTTTCTTTCACCGACAATGTTATTCAAGCTGTTAACAATGGTATAGCTATCAGAAGTTTGGGTTCTAGTAATGGTCATACCATTGCGAGAAACATTATTGGAGGTACCATTGGAACTGGAATAGTTGGTGTTAACACTACCTATATAGGTGGTGCAATTAACAGTGCAGGTATCTATTTAAAAGGTGTTCAAGGAGTGTTGATTGATAGTAACATTGTTAGAAATTGTATTCCTGATGGAAGTTTATCTAATGGATTTAGAGGTATAGATTTAGATGAAACATCAAGTACAACAACTTTTGCAACAATTAATGTAACTAAGAATTTTATATATAATTTAAACACCATAACTGGAACTGGATGTTACGGTATCAAATTATTAACTTTAACAAACGATGCCACTAGAGATATTAAACTATTAAATAATTACATCAGCAAAATTGGTGGTGCTACAGCAAGTCCAACAGGTGGATCTGCTGCTGCTGTTAATACATCAAATCCAGCAGGTATAGTTATTGATGGTACAATTTCGGCTGCTGGAACCCCAGCCATATCCATATTGCACAATACTGTAGTTATGAATGCTACCGTTGCAGGAACAAATCCTGGAGGTACTTCATGTGTTTTTATTGGTTCAGGAATAAAAACAGGTATTTCAATGGTTAACAATATTCTTGGTAACACAGGTAATAGACCTCAAACAACAAGTACAAGTGCGGCTAATAAAATGAGTTTAATTGTTGTAGGTAATGTAAATCCATTTGCTGCCAATGCAAATTTAAGTACCGACCCTTCTAATAAAAACAATTATTTTGTTTCAGGAATTGGTAGTGGATCGTTAATATCATTTAACAACAACACCCAAATAGGAAATAATATTTTTGATTTAAGAAAATATAATAATACGACTGTGCCTCCAACAGTAATTATTTCAAGTGATATTGCTTCATTTAGTTTTCCTATTACTTTCTTAAGTGACACTTTGCCAAATGTGAATACCTCAACAGCTGGATTAGTGTTTGCAAATGCCAATACCATACCTGATGTATGTAAAGATATTTATGGAAATCCTCGCCAAGGTTGTCCTGGTTTTAGTGTAAACTCTGGAGTAACTGCTCGTTGTATAGG
>CAIVPY010000514.1 GCA_903907885.1 uncultured Bacteroidota bacterium | reverse complement strand
CCTTTAATTTCAAAAAACCATGTCTAGAATTGTATTACCAACCAACCCAGATGATGTATTGAAACTACTCGACAGCATC
Source organism: uncultured Bacteroidota bacterium (assembly GCA_903907885.1). Lineage (GTDB taxonomy): Bacteria > Bacteroidota > Bacteroidia > UKL13-3 > UKL13-3 > RGVD01. The sequence continues at coordinate 7,146 of CAIVPY010000514.1, read as the reverse complement.
ATTAAAAAAGAAGAATCATTGGCACCCAATGGCCAACTAACTGCCACCGAGCTAAAAGACCTAAAGGCTTATTATGCCTCGGCACTGGCAGCACGCAACCAACAAGTGCTATTGTATAGGCAAGCCGAAGAGCAAACTAAAATTTACGAAAACTCATTAGGCACCGATGCCAAAGTAGATCAACCGGGAAATGCTAAATATATTTACACAGGCCTGCGCGATGTGTTGGCAGCCAAAAACAAAACAAATCTAAAAATGCTAGCCGATTGGGGTTTTGATGTGGTGGACGAAGTAGCACCTAAAAAAACAAAAAAAGCATAAACCGAACGGCCACTGAGCGGAGCCGAAGTGCCGTTTGGGTTATTTCGGCTCCGCTCAATAACCGAAACAACCACTTCGACCATAAATTCAACACAATTAAACAACCAAACCAATGAAAAACCTTTTCCTTTCCTTTTTTCTTTTCATCTGTCTTGCTTCACAAGCGCAGATTATTACTACAGTTGCAGGACCTTATGTTTGGCCTAATTATGGTTATTCTGGAGATGGTGGACCTAGCGTGAATGCTCAAATTAGAAATCCAAAAGATATTGCAGTTGACGCGAGTGGCAATGTGTATTTTTGTGATGAGTATAATTACTGCATTCGTAAAATTACAGTTTCAACGGGCATAATTAGTACAGTGGCAGGTAATGGCACACCGGGTTTTTCGGGTGATGGGGGGTTGGCAATAAATGCTATTTTGAATCGTCCCACACAAATTGCCTTTGATGGTGCTTTCAATATCTATTTTGTTGATGCAGGTAATAATCGTATAAGAAAAATTAATGCATCTACTGGCATTATTACAACAGTTGTTGGCAACGGCACCACTAATTGTTATCCAAATTGTCAAAATAATATAAATGGAGTTTCTGCAACCTCCGTTTCATATGTAGAAACTGGATTTGCGGTTGATGCTGCTGGTTTTATTTATACACATGCTTATTATTATGGATATTTAATTAAAGTTAACCCTAATACAAATATTATTGCTACAATTGCTGGTAACGGCTATCAAAGTTATACTGGAAATGGCATTTCAGCTCTATCTCCGAATACTTCTATTTTCTATATTCAAAAGATCGCACTAGATGCATCTGGTAATATTTATATTATTGACCAACCTTGGAATATTTGGAATTGTATCCGCAAAATAAATATTAGCACAGGCATTATTAGCACCATTGCGGGTGCCAACACCACCAATATTGGCAACACAGATGGGTTGCAAGCTACATCGGCTTATTTTTATCATTTAGGTCAAATGAGATTTGACAATGCTGGTAACCTAATTTTTACAGACCCGGGTAATCTTCGTATAAGAAAAATAAATATGTCCACTGGTGTGCTTTCTACATTAGCTGGCTCTGGTAATTGGTCTAGTGGCGAAGGAAATTATTTTTCTTATCAATCAGTCAATTCAACTGGTGACAATGGTTTAGCTACTTCAGCCACATTAACACCTGATGGGCTAGCCATTGATGCTTCGGGTAATATGTATATTTCAACTTATGATAACCACATACGCAAAGTAAGCCCCGCCAATAGCCCTATTCAATTAAACCTAAAAGCGTACTTGCAAGGTTTATATTTGGGTAATGGCAAAATGATAGCTTCTCCTAATAGTGCCAATGGCACTACCCCTGCCAGCATTGCAGACACCCTTACGGTAGAACTTCGCAATACCACTGGTGCTTTCAGTGTGGCATACAGCACCAAAACCACCATAGACACTGCGGGGAATGCCAACATTAGTTTTCCTAGTGCTGCCCTTGGCAATAGCTATTATGTAGTAGTTAATCATCGCAATTCCATTGCCACTTGGTCGGCTAGCCCTGTTACCATGAGTGCCACCACAAGTTATAGTTTTACAACTGCCGCCAACAAAGCTGCAGGCAGCAACCTGCAAAACGATGGTACTGGCAAATACTTACTCTTTAGTGGAGACATAAATCAAGATGGCTCAGTTGACTTTAACGATTATCCAGATTTGGACATAGCAAGCAACAATGGAGATTTAGGTTATTTCGCAACTGACTTAAATGGCGATGCTTCAGTTGACTTTAATGATTATCCAATACTTGATGAAAATAGTAATAATGGTATTGTAACAATTACACCATAAAATATTGTCCAAAAAAAATTAAAGGATGAGGAATAAAAAAATTCCTATCTATCTCCTCATTCTTTAATCTTGTGCAAGACTAATTAAGCAACTTAAACCAAAACCTTTATGAAAAACACCATTACATCAAAATCAATCATTGCTTTGGCAATCACTTTTTTTACTTTCAATTCGTTTGCCCAAAATTTTTATGCAAAACTTAATGGTGGCTATTCTTGGGCAACAGCCACCATGAGCACTAATAGTTCAAGCCAAGTGGGAACAGTCGTTAATTACGAAAAAGTAAGCTTTTCACTTGGCAAAGGCATTAACGTGGGAGGTGATGTAGGTTATATGTTTAACAAAAACATAGGTGCCGAACTGGGTATTAATTATTTGCTGGGCGCAAATACAGAATATGGCTATAAAAGCAGCTCTTCGAGCGATGCTTATACCTATTCGGCCACTGTGTTAGGTTTTATTCCAGCTATTGTAATTACCCCCGGACTAGAAAACTTTAATCCTTATGCCAAGTTTGGTTTATCCATAAGCTCGGCCACTCTTACTGTTAAAGATGAAAACATAAGCACCTCTGGTAGTATTACCAACACAAGCAATATAACAAATGTATATAGTGGGGGTGTGGCTTTGGGTTTAGTAAGTTCTTTGGGTGCTAGCTATAAAATTACCCAAAACATTTCGATTTTTGGTGAAATGTGTATTTTAACCATGAAATATTCACCCACCAAAGGTGAGCTAACCGAAAGCAAGCTTAACGGGGTTGATAACCTATCTACCAAAAGCACAAGAGATAAAAATTCTGAATTTTCAGATTCTTATTCTATAGATAATTCTGCTCCTACAGATAACAACGCCCCCCGAAAATCTTCTGCTCCTAATTTTCCTTTTAGCAGCGTTGGGGTAAATGTTGGCATAATAATTGGGTTTTAAGATTGAGGTATTAAGAAGGGGAATATAATTAATAAGCGAATCCGAAACGGCACTTCGGCTTCGCTTCTTTATACTGCCCAACCCGACCATTGTTTTCTTAAAACATTCATAAATACCCAGATTAAGAAATGTTTTTAAAGTCGTTTACCTATTTTTGATTTGTTAAATAACTGTATTATGAAAAAAATAATTACAACTGCATTGGTTACCATTATGCTTTTTGGCCTTAGCGTTGCAAATGCCCAAGTGCAAAAAAACACCTTCTCTGATAAAGATAATTTTTTTATACCACCACACTTTGCTTCTCATACAAACCATAAGGTCTACAACTCTTTAACAGGCCTTAGCAAAAAAACCATAAAACAAAGGCTCGATAGTGTTTTAGAAGAAAAATACAACCCTAGCAACAATAGTTTTAGCCCTTTTATCCGCAACCAGCACACTTATGATTACAATGGTCATTTGCTTTCTAAAATTAGTATTATGTGGAACAGTTCGGATAACAATTGGCGAAATAACACCAAACAAACCAATACTTACAACTCCCTTGGCCTTTTGGGCAAAGAAGAAAATTACACTTGGGACACCATAAACAATGCTTGGGCGGGATCGTATAAAAACGAATTAAGCTACGACAGCAAAGGCAATCAAACTTCTTTTACTTCATACTCGAGTTGGGATGCTACAACCCATGCTTTTATTCCTAGCGGCAAAACTATTTATCTTTTAAATGCCAGCGGTAAAACAACAACTTCTTTCGACTCGAGTTGGGACTCCAATAACAATGTTTTTGTAATAAACACCAAAGTTGAATACACCTACGATGCCAATGGCAACAGCACATCTAGCACTAGTTATACCACCAATGGTTTCAATTGGGCGCCTACTTCAAAAACCGAAAACACATTTAACACCATGGGTAAAGTTTTATCCACTTTGGTAACCTATAACAACAATGGCAATTGGCAAAATGGTTCCAAAAACGAATACACCTACAACAGTAATGGCGATCAAACTTCAGAGATGAATTATAATTGGAATGCACAAGGCAATAAGTGGGATAATTATAACAAAAACATTTCTCTTTATGATGCAAACTTTAACCCAATATCATATACTTCTTCTACTTGGAACAATACCAAACTTATTTGGGACTATACCTATAAAAACGAATACATTTTTGATACATATGGCGATATGATTAACTATGCTTTTTATGCATGGAATCCTGGCTTAAACCAATGGATAAATAACAATCAATACAAATATACTTTTAATACGGCTTACGCAAGTAATGATATTGTTTGGGACATGGGAGGTACGGTTTACTTTAAACACATGATAACTAGCTTCCTTATGCAATACGGTGTAGGTAGTACTTGGGTTAATAGTAGTAAATTCACACCCTATTATTCATCAAGCGATTTTAATGGTATAGAATCGCTTAGCATAAATACTACAATTCTTTTCCCAAACCCTACTTCGGGATTGCTTACCATTACCTCTGTTCGTCCTATTACTACAATTGATGTGTTTAGTATTACTGGTGAATTGGTTTTTAGTACTCAAAACATAACCAATAAAGAAAACATACAACTAGATTTTTTTTCGCTAAGTAATGGTATTTATTTTGTTCACACCACCACTATAAATGGAGAAGTGAGCAATCATAAAGTGATTTTGTCAAAATAATTCTTACACTTTCTATAGTTACAAAAAGGGCGAAAACAAATGTTTTCGCCCTTTTTTTGTTAGCTGATATAGTTATAAAATCTATTTTCTCTTAATTTCAACGTCTTCGTATGCTTCAACATAATCGCCTACTTGAAGATCATGGTAACTTCCAATTTGAAGTCCGCAATCAAATCCATAAGCAACTTCTTTTGCATCATCTTTAAATCGTTTCAATGATGATAGTTCGCCTGAATAAACAACCACACCATCACGAATTAATCTAACTTTTGCGTTACGTGTAAGTTTTCCATCGGTAACCATACAACCAGCAACCACACCAACTTTAGACACTTTAAACACTTCGCGAATTTCAGCATTACCTGTAATTTTCTCTTCGGTTTTAGGAGTATGCATACCTTCAATTGCTGCCTTAATTTGATCGATTGCATCGTAGATAATAGAATACGTTCTAATTTCAATAGCTTCTTGTTCGGCAAGTCTGCGAGCTTGTGTAGATGGACGTACCTGGAAACCAATTACAATAGCATCCGAAGCAGAAGCTAACATTACATCACTTTCCGATATTTGACCAACTCCTTTGAATATTACTCCCACTTGAACCTCTTCGGTTGAAAGTTTTATTAACGAATCGCTTAAGGCTTCAACCGATCCATCCACGTCACCTTTGACAATAACTTTAAGTTCCTTAAAGTTCCCAATTGCTAACCTACGTCCAATTTCGTCAAGTGTAATGTGTTTATGTGTTCTTATACCTTGCTCGCGCTGTAATTGTTGACGTTTGGTAGATATTTCTCTCGCTTCTTGCTCAGTTTTGGTAACAATTAATTTATCTCCAGCTTGTGGTGCACCATTAAATCCAAGTATGACACATGGAGTTGAAGGGCCAGCTTTTTGAAGCTTTTTACCTCTTTCGTCAAACATGGCTCTAACTTTACCAGAATGAACCCCTGCTATTATAGGGTCACCTACTTTAAGTGTACCAGCTTGTATCATAACGGTGGCAACAATACCACGGCCTTTGTCTAAACTAGCCTCAATGACACTACCAACTGCACGTTTATCTGGGTTGGCTTTCAACTCAAGTATTTCAGCCTCAAGCAATACTTTTTCAAGTAACAATTCAATGTTTAAGCCTTTTTTGGCTGAAATTTCTTGACATTGGTATTTACCACCCCAATCTTCAACCAAAATATCCATAGCTGCTAACTGCTCTTTTATTCTCTCGGGATTTGCACCATCTCTATCAATTTTGTTGATAGCAAACACGATAGGTACACCTGCCGCTAGAGCGTGGCTAATAGCCTCTTTGGTTTGTGGCATTACGCTATCATCGGCAGCAATTACTACAATTACTATATCGGTAATTTTAGCACCACGAGCACGCATAGCTGTAAAAGCCTCATGACCAGGAGTATCTAAAAATGCTATTTTTTTACCATTTTCAAGAGTTACCTCATACGCACCTACGTGCTGAGTAATACCCCCAGCTTCACCTGCAATTACATTAGCTTTTCGAACATAATCTAATAATGAAGTTTTACCATGATCTACGTGACCCATTACAGTAACAATAGGAGCACGAGGTAATAAATCTTCAGGTAAGTCCACATCTTCTTCAACGGTTTCAACTACTTCGGCCGAAACAAATTCAACTTCATATCCAAATTCACTGGCTACAATGGCAATGGTTTCAGCATCTAACCTTTGGTTGATTGACACCATCATACCTAGGCTCATACAAGCGCTGATAATTTGCGTAATCTGCAAATCCATCATTTTTGCCAGCTCATTAGCCGTTACAAACTCTGTAACTTTTAATATTTTTGATTGTAATTCAGCTTCTTGTTCTGCCTCTTCTCGCTCATTACGCGCATCGGTACGCTTTTGCTTACGTAATTTAGAACGAACAGCTCCAATATTAGGGTTTTTACTTCCTGGTGTTAATCTGGCAAGTGTTTCTTTTAGCTTATCTTGTATTTCTTTATCGCTAATTTCTCCTTTTGGTTCAGGTTTACCTGTTGGTCTTCCTTTTCCAAATCGGTTATCTCTATTGCCTCCCGAATGCGGTCGACTTGGATTTGCAACTGTAACAATTGGCCTTTGAGAGGCTGGTGTAGCAGGCTTGTCTCCTTTAAAATCTTTGAACTTGGATGCATTGTCGCTACCCCCAACGAAATTATTGCGTTTACGTTTTTTCTTGTTAGCACTATTTGAATTATCACTTGATGCTACAGGAAGTGGTTTTTTAGGTGCATCAACAGGTAAAGCAATTTTACCCATTACTTTTAAACCTGATAACTGCTGAAAATTAGGTTCAGTTAATTTTGGCTCTTCAATTATTTCTGGCTTTTCGT
>CAIVPY010000513.1 GCA_903907885.1 uncultured Bacteroidota bacterium | reverse complement strand
GTTTTATAAAACACAAAGTTATGTTAATAGTTTTATTTACTATAATCCAACACTGTGGATAACTTCAGATATTGTGTTTACAGAAAATTCAACAAACACCAAAACTATTGATAATGGTTCCGCTCGTGTTTTTTCATGTGGGAAAACAATAATCTCACTAATAAATGAAAACATAGAACCAGAAGCATATTCAGCTCCAATTCCCTATGTAACTGGTATACCTCAAGTTGCTAAAAATAGAGCAAATAATATTCCAATTACGCCCACTGGCACAACTTCACCATATGATTTTTATTATTCACTTCCAAATGCAGATAGTTTTTGTGTCGCACACAATCAATCAATTATTAAATCATGTACTAGACCGACAAGAACAAGTGATATAGTGGCCGCATTTGTTAGGCAAGAAAACTCCATTAATGTGGACGCCTATATTCGACACAATGACTTTTTTGTTTTTAATCCGTATGGTTATCCTGGAAACGAAAGTTTTCCTCCTGGAGTAACAAATTTTAATACACAATTTAAAGCAGGCAATTATTGGATCGGAGAACATACTTGTTTAAGAAATGTATCTGCCGCTGGTTTGAATATATATCCGACAGGCACTAAAATAGATGTAATTTACTTGGCAAAAAGACCTATACTAGGTAATTTGGTAGTGCCAAATATTGGTACTGGCACAGTTTCAAGTGATGTTGCTGCACCAATAGAGTGGATAAGTCATCCTAAAAGACTTGTCAACGCCGAAGATATACCATATGGAACAATAAATACAACAACAGGGGGTGTTGATCCTTCAAATATTGCAAGATATTTAGATATAGTAATAAACAATACAGACGATTCTGCTGGAAATATATTATCGCGCTTAGATCAAGTTGTTCTCCCTACTCAAGCTACCGAAAAATGGAAAGCTTATTTAAAAATTGCCACTGATAAATACTTTATTCAAAACACTATAGCGTTGCCAACACGTTATGTTCAATGGGGACTAAATATTACTTTGGCCCGAAATAATACAGATTTAACATTTGCCAAACGAGACTTGTCAACAACTCCATTTGTGTTTGATCAATTTGTATCTTGGGACAGTTTGGTAAATTTGTACAGTACAAATTTTGGCAGAATTACCTTGTTATGGGACAATGGAATTAATTTTGCAAACAAGATCGACGTACCATTAAAAACAAATTCATATTTACGAATAGCCCCTTGGATCGCGCAAGGCGATTCCAATTCGTTTGATACTAATAAAAAATACCCAAGTCCTTTGACAGCGCCACTCTATCAAACACCCTCACATCCAAACCTAACAAAAAGAGTATACCGCAATATTGTAAATAGCAATCCATTTGTTCCGTATATGATTAATTCAACTTGTTTTGTAAACGAGTGTAATAGTTATAGTGCTATTCAAAATTCATTGGGTGTACTGGCCACCACAGTAACAGCCGAAGAAGTGGAAATAGCTATCCCAGGTACAAATGGGATAAGAATAGATAATACAACAAACCTTACAAGTACCACTAAATCAGATAAAATGAATTTCGCAAATACATTTGATAATTTTTACAAAAATAATACCAATGGACTTGGTGGGAGATATAGAAATCCTCAAAATATTATTACGGCAGAAAATAAAGCATTTCAAGTTGGTATTAGAATGCAAGCTGCAACAATTGATTATAGGTTATACTATAAATTTAAAAAATTTCCAGTCGGTTTTTTAAAAATTCCACTTGAAATCTTCAAAACTTGGACATTTAGTCAAACAATATGGCAAATACGTGCACCAACTTT
>CAIVPY010000512.1 GCA_903907885.1 uncultured Bacteroidota bacterium | reverse complement strand
GTATATAATTTATTTGTGTATGAATCGGTCAAACTTTAATTTAATCATTTATATAATTAAAGTGCATAATAAATACAAAACATTTACATCTATATTGAGTCCAAAAACAAACTTAAATTTTTATTATATAAGTACGGATTATTGACTTTTAATTTAATCATGTTATCTAATAAAATTAGTTGCTGATTGTCTATAATATTTAATGCGTTAGACATAAGCGCCACTTCAATTAAAGATGGTTTTTCGTTTTCTGAAAATGTAGCATTATTAAGTTTTTTTGTAATTTCGTTGATACAATATTTAATTGCTGAATCTCTGTTTCCATTAAATTTTTTTGCAATTACATTCCGAACTTTATCTATAATTTCTAAAAGTAATTCTGACTTTGTTTGCCCAAAAGAAAGTGCAATATTACTTTCTGTAAATTTTAACAACGTTTTATCATTCGTTCTATAATTAGGTGTATTTTTTATCTTCTTAGTTTCACTTTCTGCTAATCTACAAAGGTTTTCATCAATGGGTATAAAACCATAACGATAATAAAACCAAAATGCACCAGATTTTATTCCATCTGGATTTCCTAAACCATATTGATATGGTTCTACTTCAATTTTATCCAAATTGAAAACTTGTTTATAAACTCTTAATAATTGACACATAATATAACCCGATTCACCTCCTCTAAATGTCTCGAAAATATTTAAACCAAACCAACCAATTCTACCAAATATCCAACTACCTCCATAAGCAACAGGATAGCCATTTTTAAATAAAGTATACCCGATATAGGACTGTAAAGGCATTTGTCTATTTGCATTCATTCCAAATATTGCTATTGAAATTCCTCTTTCTAACTCATACAAGCGTAATGTGTTATTTTCCATATATGTTGATGGATCAGTTTCACGTCTTGTAAGTACTAACGATTTTTTTATAATTGATGACAATTCATCTGTTTCCTTATTACTCATTGCTTTTGGTAAAGGTAACAGGCGATGTATAAGTTCTAAATGATCAAATTTTTTAAGGATTTCATTTTGATAAAATGTGGTTTGTTTTGGTAACAAATTATAGGTTTTTGAAAATCTCATATCAGTGCTTTCAATTTCAAGATTCAATTGAAGTGATTCCCATAGATAATCTTTCACAAGTGGAAAGTCATTCAATTTGCTTAATTCGTTTAATATGAAACTTAATTGCTGCGATTTTTTTATTTGTAATGATTTAAACAAATCATCATTGTTCAATCCCATTGTTGTTAAATCTTGTTCTAAACTGGGTAGTGTTAATTTTAAAATTTTATTTATATCAACTCCTGATTTATCAAAACTATTAATACTTGCTTTGCATTGCTTATAGCTATTTATCCAAATCATTATATCATGCGAAAACTGAATTTGGATTTTAGTATAGGGTAAACTTGTGTCTGTGAATTTTATTTTAAAATTATGATCATTTTTAATACAATCTGTAATTCTAAGAAGCTCCTTGTCAGCAAGTTTTTTTATTACTTTATTTTCAGGATTACTGACAATAAACAACAGCATATCATGATATAAAATCACATTTTCCTTTTTTTTCAGAGGAAGTTGCGATATGCATTTAATCAATGAAATTTTTTCATTGATTAGCTTATTATCATAAATATATATAATTGTTTTTAATTTATTTAATGATATGTCAAAATGATTTTTCATAAAACAAAAATATAAAAGTATAGTTTATTACTACTACATAATTATATATTTGACTTTACGGGTTTATTTTTCGACTTTTGAGAAATACTTGAATAATGAAATCAAAAATAATTATTGTTATAGTTTCAATATGTATTGTTTTATCATATATACAATGCAAACCAAAAAAATGTGCCAATTTTGAAGAACATAGCAAGCCTGCCAAATACAACAGACATGGTAGAATAAAAAAATAAATTACTATTATATAATGGCTTCGTAGTTTTTCTTATTAGCTAATTGACCACAAGCAGCATCAATATCTTTACCCCTGCTTCTTCGAATGGTTGCTCTTATATTATGATTTTCTAGGTAATTTTTAAAAGCATCAATTTTATTTGAATCTGCTTTCTCAAACGCTCCATCTCCTGTAGGGTTATATTCAATGATATTCACTTTGGCTGGAACTTTTTTACAAAATGACAACAGTTGTTTTGCATCTTCAATGCTGTCGTTAAAATCTTTGAAAGCAATATATTCAAAGGTTATTTTATTTTTAGTATTGTTGCCAAAATATTGTAATGCTTCTGTTAAGACATCCAAACTATTGCTTTCGTTAATAGGCATAATAGTATTTCGCTTTTCGTCAGTAGCTGCATGTAATGATAAAGCTAAATTAAATCTAACTTTATCATCAGCTAATTTTTTAATCATCTTAGCAATACCTGCTGTAGATACGGTGATTCTATCTGCAGCCATTCCTAAGCCATCAGGAGAAATTATTTTGTCTATTGCAGATAGTACATTATTATAATTAAGCAAAGGTTCTCCCATACCCATAAACACAATATTGCTTAATGGCTTTTGGTGATGTGTATTTGCCCAATCTCTAATATGAACTACTTGGTCATATATTTCATCAGGGGTTAAATTTCTTTCTCTGTTTAGTTTTCCAGTGGCACAAAAACTACATGATAAACTACAGCCCACTTGTGATGAAACACAAGCTGTCATCCTTTCATCGGCAGGTATTAGAACTCCCTCGACTAACAGTTTATCATGTAATCTAAAACCACTTTTTATAGTACCATCATTGCTTATTTGTTTGTCTTCAACTTTTATATGATTGATTACAAAATTTTCGATTAAAAATTCACGAGTTTGCTTTGGCAAATTACTCATATCATCAAAACTGATACAGGATTTTTTCCAAAGCCACTTATACACTTGATTTCCTCTAAAGGATGCTTCCCCTTTATGTTTGAAAATTTCTTTTAAATCATCCAAACTCAATGCTCTTATGTCCTGTAATAATTTATCCATTGTTATCATACAAAGATAAAATGTTTTATATGAAGTGTTACTTTTTCAATAAATTAATAGATAATATTATTGAATATACTTTATAAACAAGTATAATACGATTCTAATAATTTATGGATATATGGCATTATTGGAAAGATATTCCATTACAATTTGAGTGGCACCGGAATTATGCTGTATATAAGTTTTTGCTTTATTAGAAACCTGGTAAAGTGCTTCAGGATTATTTATTAAGTTATTGATTTCTAATTTAAATTCAAAGGCATCATTTACAACTATAGCACCATGTGTATATACCAAGTCTGATGCTTCAGGGAATTTATTTATTTTAGGTCCAAAAAAGGTAGGGACACCAAAAGCTGCCGCTTCAAGTATATTATGTAAGCCTCCATGCGTAAAACCACCTCCAATTAAAGCAAAATCAGCATATCGATATACTTTGGATAACAATCCAATACAATCTAAAATCAATATTTTTCTATCATTATCATTGTGTGATATTTTATATTCAGACCATTTTATTGTTTGATTTAGAAAATTATTTTCAATTTCTAAAATTCTATTTTTTTCAACAAAATGAGGGGCTATAATTAATTTAATATTTAGTTTGTTTTGAGCAAAAAAATCAGACAAAATTATTTCTTCAATTTCATAAGAACTCCCTGCTACAATTAGTAAACTATCTGATTTGAATTTCTCTATTTCTGGAATATTTTCCAATATATTTACACTCTTTAAAACCCTGTCAAATCGGGTATC
>CAIVPY010000511.1 GCA_903907885.1 uncultured Bacteroidota bacterium | reverse complement strand
GGATAGGTTAGATGATGCACAAGCTGAGTTTATTGTAACCTGCGATGGTGCATTTCGTGGTGATAAGGTTATTCCTCTTAAAAGTGTTATTGATGATGCTTTGATTGGTAACAAGACCATAAAAAAAGTAATAGTATATACTCGTACACGTACTCCCGTTTCGATGTTAAAAGGACGTGATGTGTGGTGGGAAGATGAAATGGAATTTGCCGAACACCAGATTGAAAAAGATGGTGTAGTGAGTTTTCCTGCTGAAGAAATGGATGCAGAAGACCCATTATTTATATTATACACATCCGGCTCAACAGGAAAACCAAAAGGGGTAGTTCATTCAAGTGCGGGTTATATGCTTTGGACCAATTATACCTTCAACAATGTGTTTCAATACAAGCAAGGACAAGTACATTTTTGTACAGCTGATATAGGTTGGATTACAGGACATAGCTATATTGTGTATGGTCCTTTGAGTGCAGGTGCCACCTCGCTTATGTTTGAAGGCATTCCTACATATCCTGATGCAGGACGTTTTTGGGATATTGTTCAAAAACATAAAGTCAATATTTTATATACTGCCCCAACAGCCATTAGAAGCTTGATGGGATTTGGATTAGAGCCTTTGCAAGGAAAAGATTTAAGTAGTTTGCAAATTCTCGGAACCGTTGGCGAACCCATTAATGAAGAAGCCTGGCATTGGTATGATGAAAATGTGGGGAAAAAGAATTGCCCAATAGTAGATACTTGGTGGCAAACTGAAACAGGTGGATGTTTAATTAGTAATATGGCGGGTATAACCCCTGCAAAACCAAGTTGGGCAACACTCCCGATGCCTGGTATTCAACCTGTGTTGGTAGATGACCAAGGAAATGAAGTAACAGAAAAAGACGAAAATGGTATGTTGAAAGGTAATCTATGTATCAAAGCGCCTTGGCCTGCTATTCTAAGAACTACCTATGGCGATCACGATCGTTGCAGAACCAATTATTTTGCAACCTATCCTGGTTTATATTTCACGGGTGATGGGGCTATAAAAGATGAAAATGGGTTTTATAGAATTACAGGTAGGGTGGACGATGTGTTGAATGTAAGTGGACACCGAATTGGAACAGCAGAAGTTGAGAATGCAATCAATATGCACGCTGGTGTTGTTGAAAGTGCTGTGGTAGGCTATCCTCATGATATAAAAGGCCAAGGCATATATGCTTTTGTAATTGATAATAATACCCACGGTGATGATGAATTAACACGTAGAGATATTTTGCAAACCGTTACCCGTATTATAGGACCAATAGCCAAACCCGATAAGATACAATTTGTAAAAGGATTGCCCAAAACCAGAAGTGGTAAAATAATGCGAAGGATTTTACGCAAAATTGCCGAAGGTGAATTAGATAACTTAGGAGATTTAACAACACTACTAGACCCAAATGTGGTTGAAGATATTAAGAATGGAGTTGTTAAATAAAGGCTAAACTCATATATATCATTTTCTGTGAGACTTATCCTTACAGTGAATTTTACTTATACTCTAACTAAAGTAATATTGTCTTAATCCAAAATGAAAATGACTTTAAGTGGAAGATAAAGGACAAAAGTCGAACTTGGAAATACTCTAAGGGGGGATTAGTTTGATTGAGAATTATAAATGGTAATTATTATTTTTGATGAGCAGTAACTAATTATTTTAATATCTTGATAGTATTGTTTTGTTTGG
>CAIVPY010000510.1 GCA_903907885.1 uncultured Bacteroidota bacterium | reverse complement strand
ATGCGCATTTTACAAAGAGCGGAAACAATTGTTTATTGAAAAAACAAATGCAGTAATTCAATACTCAAAAAACTTGAGCTACAGATGCCGAAGTACCATGCTACTTGAGTATTTTAATGAGTTTGGAACAGATGATTGCGGTGTGTGTGATGAGTGCCTTGAAAGAAAAAAACACCAATTACAAAAAGCAGAATTAGACATCATCACCAAACAAGTACAAGCTATTTTACAAGAAAAATCCTTTACTTTACAGCAAATTCAGCAACAACTGAAACATTTTAAAGACGAGAAATTAGCAATGGGAATAAAGCTTTTGCTTGATAAAAAGAAGATAGCCTATACCCGCAACTTGCAACTAGAGTGGATAGAAAAAAGAAAATAGTTTTCACAGCAACAACCGACCTGAGTTACGACCAAAGGATGCAACGAATATGCACTTCAATGGCAGCAAATGGGTTTGAGGTGGAGTTGATTGGGCGATTGAGAAACAAATCCATTCCCTTGGATGAACATACCTTTAAGCAAAGACGTATTGCATGTAAATTTGAGAAAGGAATACTCTTTTACTTGGAGTTTAATATTCGTTTGTTTCTATTTCTTCTCAAACACGAAGCCGATATTATTTCAGCTGTTGATGTAGACACCTTATTGGCTTGCACCATAGCAGCCAAAATTAAAAACAAAACCTTGGTTTTTGATGCCCACGAATACTATACCGAATCACCAGAAATTGTAAACCGACCTATTATTAAATGGATATGGGAAGCCATTTCAGAGCTATGCATTCCCAAAGCAAAAGCAGCCTATACAGTTGGTCCGATGTTAGCCGAATTAATGGGCAAAAAATATGGCATTCACTTTTCATGTATCAGAAATGTTCCCTTTTCAATCACAGTGTCAAATCAACAAATTCAAAAATCAATACATCAAAAAATCATCCTCTACCAAGGTGCCATGAACCATGGACGAGGCATTGAAGAAAGCATACTTGCCATGAAACAAGTAAATGCTGAATTATGGTTGGCAGGAGATGGAGATTTAATGAATGAATTGACGCAATTGGTAAGCGAAAATCAACTAAGTGAAAAGGTGAAATTTTTGGGTTATAAAAAGCCAACAGAATTAAAAGCCATTACCCAAGAGGCATATATTGGTTTGAATTTATTGCAACCTATTGGTTTGAGTTACTATTACTCATTAGCCAATAAATTTTTTGATTATATGCAGCAAGGCATACCATGTATTTCTGCTAATTTCCCCGAATACCAAGCAATAAACCAACAATACAATTGTACTATTTTGTCATCTTGTGAAGTGAATGAAATTGCCCATTCAATGAATTTATTATTGAATGATGAAGAACTATACAAAAAACTAAAAGAGAATTGCCTAAAAGCCAAAGAAGATTTTTGTTGGGAGAAAGAGGAGGAAGTTTTGCTTAAAGTTTATACAGCAAATCAGTAAATAAAATAAATTAATTATTTGTAATAATGAGATTTTATATAAATTTGTTCTTGAAACTTTTTAACTATGAAAAAAACATTTGCTTCTTTACTATTTGTAATTATTATTAACATAGTGAGCAATTTCTCTTTTGCTCAAACTGATTCCTCACAATACTCAATAAGCAAGGTTAAAAAAATTTATATTATTAAGACTGTTAACGGCAGGGTATTAACTGGTACTATAATAGAAGATAATGAAAATGGAATATTTCTTCAATCAAGTGATATTAATATGGGTAAGATTCGAATTCCAAAATATGATATTGAATCTATGAAGGAAGTTGAAGCTGGTAGTTTTGTGAATGGTATGTACAAACCTGAAAGTCTATTTTCAACAAGACATGCCTTTACTACAAATGGCTTACCAATGAAAAAAGGTGATGCCTATTTCCATACATTTTATTTTTTATGACGTAGAATATGCAGTCTCAAATGAAGTATCAATTGGCGCAATGACATCTTTCTATGGTGCTCCTTTTTTACTAAGTTTAAAATATTCTAAGGAAATACAAAAAGATTTACATCTCGGATTAGGTTTACTTGCTGGCCCACTTTTGCTTTTTAAGCCATCAACAGGTTTTATCACAGTACCTTACGGTTCATTAACTTTTGGAGGAAGAAGAAATAATTTTACATTAACAGGTGGTTATCCTAACATGTCTATTGAAAATTCAGGTTCAGGGGGAAAATTTGTTGTTTCTATAGGTGGTATGGCAGGTATTTCAAAATCATCATTCTTTGTTTTTGATTCATTTATCTTCAATGCAGGTAACATGAATTTTTTCTTTTTAATGCCAGGTATAAGAGTCGAGAATCAGCGTAATGCAAATGCTTGGTCATTTCATTTAGGTGCTGCAGGTGCCAATGGAGAAATTGTCCCACTTCCTGTTCCAGTAATAACCTATGCTCACGCATTCGATTAAATAAATCATTTCAAAGGAGATCGACTAACAGGATTCATGTTTTCTATCCGATTGAACTTGTTTAAGAAATGATTAAGAGTGATTTTCATGAGGGGGTTTCTTACGCTAATATAATTAAATATTTGTTTGGGGTTAGCACCTATATTGGCTTTAGCATCTCGTGCTGTTCTACCTAATTCTAAATTGTTGTATTGCCCATCAATCATTTTTTGCACGCCCTTAAACAATATATTAAAATATATTTGGTGCTTCTTATTTTCTTCATAATCTAAACCAATATAATGGGTCTCCATCTTATTAGATTCATAGAAAATAAAAGTATAAAACCCCAGCATTCTATTATTTTTATAAAGAGCATGGAATTCAAATTTATTACCTAAATCTCTTTTCAACTCTACAAAGTAATTAGCATTAATAATACCTAATTTCACTGTCTGCTTACTAAGTACATTTAAATATAAGCGATTGATTGAGTTTGCTTCATTTATAATCTGTTCAAGCTTTAACTCCATGATTTCAATTCCTTCGATTGCTAACAATATTTTTTTAGCTCTTTGTAAATATTTCTTATTTAGGTCGGCCAAATAATCGTTAAACGATTTCCAATGAGCTCTTCTTTGCAACTCCATTGTAACATCACCATTGAAAAAATGGTAACCAAATAGTTTACATTTTTGTTCGATAAAAACATCTTCGCAATCTTTTACAATAATGCCTTTAGGTGTGCAATATTTACTTTGTTTAGTAAATAGCTTAACAGCATCAAAAACAAGTGATTTGTGGTCTGCCTTTTTAAAATAAAAACCTTGAAAATTTATCCTGAATAAATGCCCACAAACCAATAATGGAATTTTAGCTGGTAGCAGAACCTTTATTAAAAATGATAAAATTTGTTGGTTTCCATTAAAATTAAGGTGCTTATGTTGAAATTGAAACTGTTGAAGATATAGCAATCCAATCAATTTGTTTTTTTGAATTATTTGAATGTAAAAATTCTCGACATCCTCAATATTTGCGTTTTCAAATGCCTGTAGATGACAACTTTTCAAATGATGATTTTCGGGTAAAAAATCATCCCACATTTCATTACACGAAGCAATATTTTTATCTATCTTAAGTTGTATGTTCAATACTATTTTAAATAATTCTGGAAGCAAATCAAAGCTATTTCTATAAATAAATGTTTATCCCCTTTATCTAAACTCGAAAATATTACATACTTTTTTTACAAAATAGATTTTGAACTTTCATTCGTATTTGTATTTTTAATAGATAGTTATAGATTGCGTTTAAAACTATAATAATCTTTAATTATATGATTAATAAAATAAATCAAAATATGCTTGCTAAATCATGTACCAGCTTCTTTTTTCTTGCTTTAATGGTAATCATTTCAAATAATATATTAGCTCAAAGTAATTCAAATTCTTATCGAGCCTATTACGAATTAACAAATGAAGCCAAACTGCTATCATTTAATAAAGACTACAAAACTGCTTTAGAAAAATATGAGGAAGCCTTTTCTACAAATATTGGTTTTGAAGACGACTACACAGAATCAATTAAGGCTGCACTAAAATTAAATATTCCCCAAAAAGTATATGCTTTACTAAAAGAAAAATTAATAAAGACAGGATGGTATAGTGATGAATTATTCGATTCTACTTTTAATATTTTTTTAAAAACTAGTTTTGGCAAAAAATATAGTAAGCAGAAAAAAGAGTGGGAAAGCCAAAATAGAATGACCATTGACGCTTCGGTATATGGGTTTATTCGTAGTATTGATGCAACTGATCAGTATATTAGAGGTGGTTTTAATAAGGTTATTAGAACATATGTTTCTGATTCTGTATTCAAGCTTTTTAAACCTGCTTTAATTGAATATACCGATAGTTTTAACTTTGTAAGATTGAAAAAATTCATTGTAAGCAATGGGTTTCCTGGTCGGTCAAAATTAGGAGGCAAAGATTATATGCACACCATAATTTTGCACCAATATAATTATAATGATAAAACAGATTCCCTTAATGCATTTAACAGAGAAAAATTCAGATACTTAGACTCTGTTTTGCTAGCGCAAATATCTATCGGAGAATTTAGCCCTTGGCATTATGCTTATGCTACAGATTATTCATTAAGCATTAACAAAACATCACTATATGGTGTAAATCAGTTTTATAAATTTACCATTCAAGATATTGAGAATGTAGAAAAACGCAGAAAGGAAATTGGTTTGATGTCATTGAAACAACAGTGTGTTTTGTCAGGTAAACCATTGCCATCAAACTACAAAGAGTAAGTTATTGATTGTAAAAAAGCCTCACCAATTTTATATTAGTGAGGCTTTTTTTATTGTTTAATTTGTTGCTTATTCTTTAACCAAAGTTCTAATCAATACTTTGTCATCAACTAATAACTGTAAAGTGTAAACGCCATTATTTAATGACGAAATATTAAAATAATTTTTGCCAATGTTAAAAGGCGATTGCATTACCAATTGACCTAAAAGATTATAAACACTTAGAATTCCATTGCTATTTACATCAATATTTATGTCTCCTTTAGCAGGGTTAGGATATATTTTGACCAACTCACTTTCTACTTGATTAATGGAGGTGTTTCCAACTGATACTTTTAGCCAAATACTATCAAACGCACACTTTGAATCACTAACTAAAAACAATGCCGAATCTTTACCGATAAAATTGGTTTTAGGATCAAATAAAACAATACCATTTTGATAAGTAAATTTATTGAATGGTGTGTTAAGTAATGTTACGCTTGCATACACAGGAACTACTAAATCAAAATTTGCCGTATTGCCTTTTACTACTGATTTTGTTATTATTTTCTGAGATAACATAACATTAGGATGAACACTCACAAAAATCGAATCTCTGCTTTCGCAACTATTTATCTTATTGATGATATAGAGCTTTTGACTTTCTTTCACACTATTTAGTTGTAGTGTATTACCATTAACAAGTAATTTATTAGAGTTGTCATACCAAGAAATACTTCCACTGTTTGATATTGTAAAAGTAGCACTGCTGTTTTGACACAAAACGGTATCTCTTAAAAATGTTATTATAGGTTTTTGAGTATCTACCATCACATAAATACTATCAAAAATTGAGTTATTTGATTTGTCTTTATATTGTACTTTGTACCAAATAGATTGAGTAGGTGTATAGGTTACTGAATCTGCTACAATTTCATTACTACCATCTGTCCATTTAAAGTTACTGCCATAGTATGAATTGCTTCTTAGGATAATTTTGTTTCCAGCACATAAACTTGGGTATTTTGATTCAAAATAAACGTAATTACTATCACTAGTATTGTCTCCATTTTGGCAAACTACTTTTAGAGAGTCAATCCCAACCCAAAACATTGAAGGCTTAACAATTGTAACTTTACCGTTAACTGTATCGAGCGTTGCCGAAATATTATTTGCAGTATATATTTTAGTCTTAAACTCCTTCATTGAATATGCCGAATCAATAACCAATTCATTAATTCCAATTGAATTAAAATTATTATCTGCTGTGATAGTTTTCTTAAATTTAGCTACCTTAATGTTTGATAGTTTTCTCAATTGCACTCCACTTAATTTAACAAGACCTGTTGTATTATTGCCTCTTAATGAAAAAACTTGCATAGTAACTCGCGTTGCTTTTGGATCAATATATACCATGGTTGAAACTTCTTTCCAATCAGTAGTATTGGCAGCTAGGTTATAATATTTGGTTGAGTTAGCCAATTCAGCCATGTTAAGTGCTACTCTAATAGAGTCTGTACTAAATGCCCCTTTAGTAT
>CAIVPY010000509.1 GCA_903907885.1 uncultured Bacteroidota bacterium | reverse complement strand
TATGAATTCTGGAACTACTTCCAATGGATTAAAAACATCATATCCTAAAGCTTGTAAAAAAGGCATTATGAAGGCATTCTTAGTTGCTTCCTCTGTCTGAATTTGGTCTTTTAATTTGTTAACTCTTTCAGCGATTTGTTTTATTTGATCTTTAAAATCCATATTTCTATCGGTTAATAATCTATTACTTAAAAATTAGTTTGTTTAAATATATTAGTTTGTGTTTTTTGACGAAGTTATTTAAACTCATTGCAAGAATAAGATAAATACTTAATAATTTGAATTGTAATGTTTCAATACTTATTACATCTAAGTTACTCTAGTTATATTACACATTACAGCATTTCTCATTACTTTGTCTTGCTAACTCTAAATCCTTCTTCTAAATTATTAGTCCTAAGTTGACAATTTTCGAGCATGTAATATGAACAAGGGAAACTTGTCCAACAAGTGCTGTTTTGTTTGCTTATGAATAAGGTGTTTCCGTTTGATTGAATGGTGTCTAATTCGAAAATAGGGTAGGCTTTGGGATAAACGATTGAACTGAATAAACTTCCTTCATTTTTCATGGCTAATATTTTAGGAACAACTCCAGCAATAGATACAACAATCATTGCCGTCATCACCCAATTGTTAACCAGCTTGATTTTATTATGCAACAAGTAAGATAAACTTAAAGCCAACATTACAACAATATAACCATAAGCATATCGAACATGTGGACCATTTGAAAAACAAAAAGCAACACCTACTAAACTTATAATTGCCAAATTTAAAATGGTTTTTTGTTTTTCTTTTGTATAGACCAACGCGCTTATAAATGTCAAAGTAGTTAATATACTTATACCAAGTAAACCCTTATTGAAAACATCTAGTTTTTCTACCCACAGTGGAAGCCACTCACTTAAGCTCATTTTTGCAGTAACTTGTATATCTTGAAAAGGAACTTTTCCCCATTGTTTGATGCTGAAACGCTCCATGTCTAAGACTTCTTTTGGCATTTTCCAATCGAACTGAAATAAATCTAAACCACTCACTGGGTAACACAACCAACCTGAAACAAGCACATTGCCAATTAACCATAGGCCAATAGATAGGGCAGAAATGACAGAGTAAAAGATCCAATATTTCTTAGCTTTTTCAGTCTTAATTAACTCAAGAAAAGAGAGCAATGCTAGGCCTAACAAAAGAATAGAATTAAGTTTGATCGTTATAGCAAAAAGAGAAAGCAAGATGATGAGGTGTAAGTAGATTTTATCTTTATTGAAATTGTAACTCAGGTATAGATAACTGCAAATAAAAATCAAATTGGTAATGGCATAATCGGGGGTAACACTACCCACGAAAGCTGTTTTGCTGGATACGGCCACAAATCCTGCTAATACAAATCCAAACATTTTCAGCATTTTGTTTTCGCTTTCATTATTAATTAAAAAGGTAAAAACCAACATGAATACAAACGCATTTAATATATATATGGAATGATTGGCATTTCCAAAAAGAGCTTGGACGTTAAACCACCAATTGTTATTGGCAAGCGGTCGGTTAAAATTACCCAAACCTATAATGTTTCTGTATTGTTCGGCCCACTTGAGTGCTTGTAAATGATAGTCTGCAATGTCACCTGTGCCAGGTCTTGAGCAAATGCTTATCACGCCAATTGTAAAGGTAATAAGGTATGTTAACTTGTGTGATTTTATACCTTCAATCAAGTGATGTGTAGCTTCATTCAATATCTTTGGCTGCATTATCAAATTAGGTAGAAGCACACTTAAACTAATTATGTATAAAAGCGATGAATTGATTGGATAAAATAAATGTAATAGTGAACTTATAAATGCCAATAAAGCCAAACCTATCAATTGATATAGACTCACATGAACCTTAATCGAATCTGTTTTGCTTACCAATAAATAGTGAAACCTATAAAGCCCTATGTAACCAACATAATAGCTAATTATGAAAGCTTGAATTATGAGAAGAGTGGCAATCAGCATGCTTTTATTTTAGATAAATTCGTAACCAATATCCTTGCGGAAATATTTCCCTTCGTAGCTAATTCTTTCAGCAGCTTTCATAGATAATGCAACAGCGTCTTGAATAGTATCAGCTAAGCTTGTAATGGCCAATACCCTGCCTCCATTTGTTTCCACTTCATTGTTTTCATTGAGTTTCGTGCCTGCGTGAAAGAGTAAAGATTCTTTTACATCCTCAAAGCCTGTCATCACTTTGCCTTTTTCATAATCACCTGGATAACCTGCTGAAACCAACATCACTGTGGCAGCAGTTTTATTGCTTATTTCTAATTGAATTTCATGTAATCTTCCTTCAGCACTTGCTAACATCAATTCAGCTAAATCGGTTTTTATTCTTGGTAGCACCGCTTCGGTTTCAGGATCGCCCATGCGGCTGTTGTATTCAATCACCCAAGGTTCATCGCCTACCTTCATCAAACCAATAAATATGAAGCCTACATATTTTATGCCTTCTTGTTTTAATCCTTTAATGGTTGGTTTGATAATGCGGCTTTCAACTTTTTCCATGAATTTTTCATCTGCAAAAGACACGGGAGAAATGGCTCCCATACCACCTGTATTCAAACCTGTATCACCTTCTCCAATTCTTTTATAATCTTTGGCAGAAGGTAAAATTTTATACGAGTCTCCATCGCATAACACAAACACCGATAACTCAATACCATCCAAAAAAGCTTCAACTACCACTTTTTTGCTAGCATCACCAAACTTGCTTTGACTAATCATTTGCTCCAATTCAGTTTCTGCCTCAGCATGTGTTTCACAAATAAGCACACCTTTGCCCGCAGCCAGTCCGTCTGCTTTTAAGACTATTGGAAGACTATGTTGTTTTACATATTCTAAACCCTCTTGCAAGTTTTCGGCAGTGAAGGTTTTATAAGCTGCTGTGGGCACTTTGTATTTTGCCATAAAGGCTTTGCTCCAATCTTTGCTGCCTTCCATGGCAGCACCTGCTTGGTCTGGACCAACAAATTTTACGTGGTTTACTTCTTTGTTTGATTCAAAATAATTGCGCATTCCCTTTACCAAAGGTTCTTCGGGACCTACTATTAATAATTCGATGTTTTTTTCGATACAGAATTCAGCCACTTTATCAAAATGCAAAGGGTTTATGGTAACATTAGTTCCGCATTCAGTAGTGCCTGCATTACCCGGCATAATGTATAAGTGGCTGCATAACTTACTTTTATTAAGATAATATGAAAAAGCATGCTCTCGTCCACCCGAACCTATTAAGAGAATATTCATGTGGCGAATATAATACCATTGGCTTCATTAAACAGCTTTCATAATCCTGCTTTTTATAAGTTTATGAGTACTCTTTAAGCAACAAAAAAGCGGCTGCAAAATATTTGCAGCCGCTTTAAATTGGTTAAGTTTATAATAATTAGTCTACTATTACTCTGCTACTGGCTTTAGCGCCATTGCTTAATAATACGTTAACTATGTAAATACCTTTGTTTAAATTAGATAATTCGATGTTTCTTTCTGATGCATTCACACCATTCACATTCATCATTAATTTACCTGTAATATCAAAAATATTAATTTCTGAAATATTTGCCACATTTCTGTCCATACTCACTGTGATTGAGCTTGAAGCAGGATTAGGGAAAATAGTCATTTTGTTGTTATAGTTCAATTCGTTAACCGAAGTGTTTTTTGCAACCTTAGTAATAGTAATATTTGATGAGGCTTTAGCCAATCTGCCGAAATAGTTGTTGTTAGCTATTACAGACCATTTTAAAGTGGTTGGAACGTTAAGACCAATGTTAAAGTTAGCTAAATTGTCAAACAATATTTTCTCTGTCATTACCATTGAATCTTTATCGCCAACTGGTATTGAAACCAATGGGTTTGAGAAATTACCTGTAGGCATATCAAACATAAAGCTGTAAGTATTACCAGCATTAGCTGAAGCTTTTTCCCATTTGATAACGATTAATTTTGTTGAATCATCTTTGATACTAATGCTTGCGTTATTAGCTGGAGATAATAAGTTAAATTCGTTTAACACTGATGTTCCTTCTAATCCAAATTGAGTAGCTAAACGTGGGCTTATAAAACGAACAATAGAATCGCAATATATGCGACCTCTAGTTGCTGACATATATGGATTTGTTAATAGTGAATTCGAACTAGCTGTTCTTCCTGCACCAGGGCTCAATGGAATTGGCAAACCACGGTATGACCAAGTTAAAGTATTACCAGCAACTGCAGTATCCCACCATTCCCAAGGAGAACCTTCAGCTGGATAAGCAGTTTCTAAACCGAAAAGATTGTTTTGAGCACCCGGTACTTTTAATGCTCTAACGCTAGAAAAATCATTGTATCTGTATTTGTTTATGCTGGTATTTAGACCCATAGCGTTTGCTTTAGGAATAACATCTCCTCCGCCTGAAGCATTTGGAATAACGGTAATAGGAGTGTTGCCAGGTAAATTAACATTACCTGTGTTGTATGGTGCAAATGGATCACGTGTACAATGAGAAGAAACCATTGGTTTGCTAGTAGGTTTCATCCAAGCTGAATCACCCATAGCTCCTCCATAGTTGAAAGCAATTTTGAAATCAGATGAAACTGAAGCATCGGCTGATAAATTAAAAGTGTAAGGGAATGCATTAACACCACCTATTCCTGTCCAATCGCCTAAAGTATCAGCATTTACCATCGGAGAAGCGTTATCTCTTAAAAATTTCAAGTTTGATTCTAAATCCCCTCTTTTGCTTACAGTAGCCATAGCTAAAGTAATGTAACCACCTGTACCTTGTCCACCAACAGCGATTTTGGCTGTATCAATACTATAAGTTGCTGCATTTCTACGGAAAAATCTAATCGCATTTCTCATATCTTGCATAGCACGATAGGTTGCTTTAATCAATCCTTCTTGTAAGTCTTTTTGTTCTTGTGCTTGGGCATTCCAGCCTATGCGGTAATTAACTGCAGCAACCACATAACCTCTTTTAGCAAATTTGGTAGCCACTTCAACAATAGAGCTGTCGTCTTTTGAACCAGTAGGCTGTCCATTTAAGTAGGGTGGTAAGTAACTGCCAGTATGAGCAAGTATTATTAATGGGCGTTTGGCTTCATTATCACCAGCTGGGCTGTATATATCGCACATCAAATGTGCCATAAAAAATGGTGTGGCTGTATATTGTTGTGGTAAACCTACTTTACCATACAATAAATTCAAAGCAAAGTTTGAATCATATTCAACTGTTTGCTTGTTTACTGATGAGAACATCTCATCAATATAACGTTTCTGCGCATGAGCGCCTGCCATTGTTAACATCAACATTGTTAACGCAAGCATGTTTAGTACATTTTTTTTCATTTTGGTTTGTTTTAATTTGCTTTGATTATAGATATTTTAGCAAAGCAATTTTAATGAATTTTGTCAATTAATAACAATTATTTGAAATTTTTAATGTCAAACAAAACTGAGATGTATATCATACGACCAATAGCAGGACCTCCATATACCTGTATCACTTTGTTATCTAGCAAGTTACTTGCACCTATTTTTAAGGTTATTTTGTTTTCGTTGAAACCTTTGTTGAATTGAGCATCTAACATACCATAAGAAGGAACATTTCCTGTAAACTGAGGTGAGCCTTCGTAAAGGAATCCTTCTTGCCATTTCCAATTGATGCCGTAACCCCAATTTACAAGTTTAAAATCTCCGAACGAACTGATAATGTCACGTCCATTAATACCTAAATTATATTTGTGAGTAGGGGTGTTAAATGC
Source organism: uncultured Bacteroidota bacterium (assembly GCA_903907885.1). Lineage (GTDB taxonomy): Bacteria > Bacteroidota > Bacteroidia > UKL13-3 > UKL13-3 > RGVD01. Next base: position 2,772 of record CAIVPY010000509.1, on the reverse strand, counting down.
TGGAATTAAAGGATCGTTTGAACCTTGCCTGTCAAGTTTATTGTATGAATAGTTAACAGCAAACCCTAAATATTTTTTATAGAAATAATTAGCTCCTATTGTAAAGCCTTGCGTGGTTACCATGTCTTTTGAATTTGTGGTAATTCTATATACATTTACTGAGTTTACAAAGGGTGAAAACCCTGGCCAGTCAACTTTTGCACCTATTTTATAACCCAGAAAATCATAGTACCAACTGTAATAGTAGCTAATATCTAAAAATAGTTTTTTACTTAATGTTGTTCTGTAACCAAACTCAATGGTTTGTACCCTTTCTGGTTTTACAGCCGCTACATTAAAATATTCTAAGTTTTTTTGTTGGCCTGTGTTTAGTGCATATACCAATGAGCCTACGGTTACTAAACTATCAAAGCCATGTAGATTGCCAAGCAGGGTTGCTCTCCCCACGTTTAGGTTTATGTATTGGTCGGTAAGGGTAGGGTTGCGCAATGCGGTTGATATAGAGAAACGAAAAACATTATCTTTTTTTACATACACTGCGGTGACTGCTTGCGACCATAAGTAATTAAAATTTTGATTTTTATCTAGTCTATTGGTAGCAGTAAGCTTCACTGATGATAGGTTGTTGATATCATATTTATATTCAGCTCCAAAATAACCGCCATATTCTTTGTTGTATATTCTTTGATTTTCAATGGTGTCTAAGAAAATAGTACCTTGAGAATTCGGGGTATATAACCTCATATTAGCACCTGTATTAAAATCAACACCCAGCCATTTAAATTGATAACCACCTGCAAAATGATATAAAGCTGATTGGTCGAAAAATTTAGAACCTCCTTGCCTATTTGTTCGACTGGTAATGGCTTTAAATGCAGAGTCGAACCGAGCCGTTCCAGGTTCAAATCGAGCTTGCCCACCTCTAAGTTGCGAAATGGTTGTTTCGGTCATATTTGATACTTGTGCATGATATTTTTGCAACGAATCGTAATAATTTTGATAAAGGTATTGGTTGGCATACGTGCCGTATTCAACACCAGCAGGCTGTGAGCCTATGGCCGGTCGAATAGCATCAATTTTTCCATAAGCATAAGTGTTCCAGTTCTCGGCATAATCTCTTGCCCATGTAGCATCTGATTTTGCGGCATTTTGTAATAGCAATGCCGTTGCATAGGCATCGTAACTATTGCCTGCATCTTCGTTGGTAGCATAGGCTCTAATAAAATATTTTCCTTCTTTACGCAGTTCTATTCGGTTTTGATAAAATAATATATCTTTTAAACTAAAGCGATTATCACCTTGATAAACGGTAGTTCCATTAGCAAAACTTGAAGCAATAATAAGTTCGTTATCTTTTTTTATTTTGATATGAATGGCGGCATTGGCCTTTAGATTTCTTGAATTGTAATCCACCAAATCTGTTTCGTTATAGCCCTTACGCATTGTATAGCCATAACCTAAATACACTAAGCCTGTTTGATGGAACGCATTGTTAGAATATTCATCCCCATATCTGTTTACAGCATCATACCCTCCAGGGTTTTTGGCATCCACAGGCGATTGTATGGTGGCATCACTATTGGTAGCTTGCCAATCGTTTGCCCTCATATAAAACAAGTTTACTTTATATGCTACTTTATCATCCCCCTTTTTGTTTTTAAAAACTTGTGCCCATCTTACAGATGTTTCAAGCAAATTTCTTTCTCCTACTTTCACTTGGGCTGTAAATCCCGGAAAAAGAAAAGGGCTTTTGGTTTGCATATTAATAACCCCATTAAATGCGTTTGGTCCATAATAGGCTCCACTTGCACCCACCACTAAATCTACTTTTTGAATATCTAATTCTGAAGCCCCTAGAAAATTTCCCAAACTAAAATTTAATCCTGGACTTTGGTTGTCAACTCCATCGATTAACTGCAAACTTCTTACAGGTGATGTGCTGTTGAATCCACGCGTGTTTATAATTTTAAAACCAATACTTGCCGATGTCATATCAACCCCCTTTAAGTGTGCTAAACCTTCATAAAAATTAGCTGCAGGTGTTTGCTTTATGGCTATGGCGTCCATGGTTTCAATGGTTAGTGGGGCTTGTTTCTGTTTTTCTGTAATTCTAGTATCTCTTATTTCAATTTGTTTTAATTCTTTAGTGTTTTCTGTTAATTTTAATTCCAATGGCTTGAAATATTTTGTAAGTTCATAACTATATTCTGAATAACCCGTATAGCTAACAATTAATGTTACAGGTAGTTCTTGTGTGATTTTTAATTTAAAAGAACCTTCGTAATCTGTGGCTGTTCCATACTTAGTTCCTTTTACCGAAATGGTCGCTCCAATAAGCATTTCGCCCGATTTTTTATCGTGAACAGTTCCTGAAATATTCAAAATATTTTGTGCCGAAATGGTCAAAATATTGAAGGTAATTAGTATAATAAATAGTATATGGTTTTTCAAATTCATGTTAAATTTTAAAAAAGCTAAAATAGTTTTTTTGATTAATAAGCAAGACCAAAAATTATTTTTTTGAGTATTTGTAGTGTTTAGTTGAACTTGAAAATTAAACCAAAACCAGTTTTATGGCTGAAAAAGCAAAACCTTGTAGAATGCTAACTACAATGCTTTCCCGAATTATTAAGATTATAAAAAATCAATCAAATTTTTATAGCTATATTGTCAAAAATATATATGTTTGAATTTGTATGAAAAAAAATTACACCTTATTTTTTGTTAGTTTTTTTGTTTTAACAACACTACTAAAAGCCACTCCAGGTGATA
>CAIVPY010000508.1 GCA_903907885.1 uncultured Bacteroidota bacterium | reverse complement strand
TATAAAAATTCTATTTTGCTCTGTTTCAAAATGCAATTGGTAAATGGTACCACGAGGAATTACTAGGTAATCGCCATATTCAAATGGAATTTGACCATACACTGTTTTTAAAACACCCGTTCCTTCATGAATAAACAAAACCTCATCCGCATCGGCATTTTTGAAAAAATAGTCCGTCATGCTTTTGCGTGGGGCAGCAGTAGCCAAATACACATCTTTGTTAAACAATACATACACCCTACTTTTCAAGTAATCGTCAGCAGGACTTGCCTTGAAAGTTAAAAAACTTCGGTTTTGTAAGTTCTTTTCGATGGCTGCCTTTGGAGAAATATCGTAGGCCTCACCAATTTCTTTAACCAATGTAGGTGGGTGGCAATGGTAAACCAATGAGTATAAACTGCTAAATCCCTCGGTAGAAACAAGTTCTTCTGAATACAAAGAGCCATCAGATTTTCTGAATTGCGTATGTCTTTTAGCGGGTATTTGTCCTTGTTTGTGGTAGAATGCCATATAATTTTTGATAATTCTTAATTGATAGTGCTTCGTTTTTTAACGGATAAAAAATTACCTATTAGAAAATTAATTACTATTGAGACGACAAAAATATGTTTTTTTGTGACTTGTATTTATATACACCCTAATATGTACTGTAAAAACCTAGTATTAAAATTTATTAATTTGTTGATAGCAAGTCTTTTGCTTGTTTCTTGTGGCGGAAATTCTAATGCCCAATTGACCGAAAACCCAAAGGATTCATCTGAGGCCAACGCTGAAATCATTGCCATTAGCAAACAAATTGAAGATAATCCTGATAATGCGGAGTTATTATACAAGCGCTCTATTGCCTATCAATACTTGGCTTATTTAAATAAAGCGGAGGCAGATATTAACCAGGCCATCATATTAGATTCTATCAATCCTTTGTATCGTTTTTATCAAGGCAAATTGCTATATGCCATGAACCAAACGATTAAGGCATCTCAAGCATACCAGAAAGCCATTGACCTAAAACCAGATTTTACAGATGCCAAAATGAAATTAGCTGAGTTATACTTTTTGGTGAAGAAACATAAAGAGTCTATAAACCTCGTGAATTCAGTTATTGCATCGGATAATTCAAACGCGGCTGCTTTTCAGTTGAAGGCTTTAAACTACAAAGACATGGCTGATACAGCTGCTGCCGTAAGGTATTTTCAGGCAGCCATTGAACGTGACCCTAATGATTATGATTCGCATTTGTTTATTGCCCGCATATTTGAAGCCATGCACAATAAGTTAGCCATCGAGTATTTCAATGCTGCCTTGCGTATCAAACCAAATGGACTAGATGCCTTATTTGGTCGTGCTGTGCTTTATCAGCGAAATAAGCTTTACAAAGCTGCGCTAAAAGACTATAGGAAAATAATAGCTGCAGATCCTAGCAATTACTTGAGTTATTATAATGTGGGTTATATCAATTTTGAAACTGCCAAATTTGAAGAGGCTTTAAGGCATTTTAAAATTTGTGTGCAAATGAAAAACGACTTTATTGACGCTTATTACATGCGAGGCTTGTGTTATGAAGCACTTGGCAACAAAAAGGATGCCTTATTGAACTACCAATTCATTGTTGAAAATGTTCCAGAACATGCACTTGCCAAAGAAGGTTTGCAAAGGTTATCAAAGAAATAATTTACCACTGACTGAAGTTAATCAAATTTCCAATTCTATCTGAATAGCCATTAAACTCCAAAGTGTTTAATGAATGATAGAGCACATTTCCTTTTTTGATATTGAAACAAAAAGGGATTTTATTTTCAAGTCCCTTAAATGTTTTTAAGGATAAATCTAATTTGTTTTCTCCTTCAGGTAATTCAATGCGGGTATAATTGATAGTGCTCGGTAGGAGCTGCCAATTTCTGGTATCCGCTTGCTCAGTAAGGGCATTTACAATGCCCAAGACCATGCCTGCCCCTTGGTTTTCTTTTCTTGCTAATTGTTCAGCAGCTTGTTTTATGGCAACCCTTAGTATGGCTTCACCAATTTCTTTAACCATTCTATCATCCAAACTTTTATAGGCAATGGCATTGATATCTTCGCCTTTTTCAAATTGTCCAATAATACCAGTAGTATCTAAAATACTTGCATTGGCATAGTATGGAACCCTTGATACATACTTAGGAAAAGCAATCCTTACAAAGCGTAGAGAAGTAAGACTTTTTTTATCATCATCTCCTACATAAAACTGAAATTGCATACCCAATTCAGGGTTCACAAAATTAAGCATCCCACCACCCATAGGCATTATGGTAAAGGTAATGCTGTTTTGGTCCTTTACTGGTCCAAGACCATTGTTCCAAAAGAACACCAATGACCCTTTGTCTTTATTGGGTATTTCAAGATTCATTTCGAATTCCTTTTGATAGTATTCCACTTGGTCGTTAAAACCTGTTAAGTAGGCAGTTCTTAAAATATCCTTTTTAAGTTGAAGAGGTATTTTCGTAGCAAGTCCTACATAATCTGCTTTGTATATTTCGCAGGCGTTTTTGTATGATATAAAAGCATTGTTATAATCTTTCAAACCTTCATATACCATGCCCATTAGATTCAAGCAAAAGGCATCTTTACTATACTTGTTTTTGCCTCCGTAAATGTCAGTTATTTTTTGCATTTTTAACTGCATACGTTTACACTCCACCAGAGCACTTTCATAATTACCCATTTGCAAGTAATTAATGGTAGTGTAGTAATGAAGCAAAATTTGCTCGAAGCTCTCCCCTGCATAGGTGGTATAGCTTGGATTAGTTAATAAGCCTACAAAACTGCGGGCATAATTTTTATGAAAATCTTCAATATAATAATCGGCTTGTTGGAAATACTGGTTACTCTCGCTGAATTTACCATTCAACGAAAGAACAGTACCTTTATTGAAATAATAGAGTAAAATATTTCTATTAGGTTTTTGCCATTTTTTATCTGTAAGAAGTTGCTCTGCATTGTCAAGGTTGCCGTTATATATGGCCTGCATCAGGTCGTAGTTCTTTTGGTAATATGTAGCACAGGAGCTAAATATTAGCAATAAAGAGCCAAGCCATATTTTACGTAACAGCTTCAATGGGTTCAAATAATTAAATGAATCAAGTTTAGTTTTTGATGTATTTTTTGATTTGTTTTTCGCCTATCCACACTTTTTCATTGGTTTCAAGGTCGGTAAGTTCAAGGTTCACTTGGTATTGAACAGTGCGTTGGTTTTTGTATTGGTCAACAACCGAAGTCATCACTCCATTGATCATAAAATCAGCGCCTTTTTCTTTACCCCATTTTTTTTTGGTTTCTTCGCTAGAAAATTGCTGTTGGTCGTTGCGCTCATCACGCACTTGGCTTCGCTCATCTCCGCTTTGCACCACTTTTACTGCACCTGAATTGATAAAAGATGCTTCCAAGTTTTTGATAAAAGCAGTTGGGTCAATTTGCTCGCTGGTTCTGTTTTTGATAACACCCACAATCACAGTAGGTTTCTTTTTGAAAGTAGTTTCAAACTCTCCTCTCCAAGCGCCTTTTAACGAACTTTCTATCATTTCGTTGGCTACCAAACGAGAGTCGGTGTCGTTCCATCTTCCACTGATATCGGTTTGTTCTTTAGGGTCGATGCGTTGTACTTTTCTGTTCTGACAGGCCATTCCGCCTAATAAAACACTTACTACAGAGGCGGCAAAAATTATCTTTTTCATATGATTGCTGTTTTTATTAAATGATAGTTTACAAATAACGTTCCAAAAATTATTGCGCAATTTCCTTCTTAAATATGCCAATTTCAAGTATTTTCTTATGTTTGAGGTATGAATAAGTTATTTGTGTTTTTATCCTTGCTATTGCTAGGACTCGTCTATCAATGTAAAACCGCTTCCACATTCAGTAGCTATGTTGTGAATGGTGAGTATATTATGGACGGAAGGGCCAAGCAAAAAGACTTTGTTGGCAATCCAAAATGTAAGTGGTTTGATTCGTGCTATGCTGCCTACAAAACAAACCAATCCTTTATCAATAGCCTTAAGCCCATGTCTACTGAGATAAAAGTGGTGGTGGTAGCGGGCTCATGGTGCGAGGACACACAAAGGGAGTTACCCCATTTTTATAAAGTGATGAACGAAGTAGGGGTGAGCGAAAACCAAATCGAACTTATTATGGTGGATAGAAAAAAACATTCCTCAGCCTTCAATGTATCAACTTTGGATGTTAAAAATATTCCTGCTATAATCTTTTACAATGACGGAAAAGAGCAAGGTCGCATAGTGGAAGCGGCTATTGGTGGCTCCGAAGAAGCCATGATGAATATTTTTAAAATGATGAATGATAAATAGAAAGGTTTTTAGGCTTAGAAAACTTATCAACTTAAACAAATTTGTATAGAAGTATAAAAAAATACATATTCGCAACGAATATGTATTTTCTTATTTAATAAGCGTTTGAAACAGTCTATTAAATAAAATGTTAGTTATAGTTGAACTAATTATAAATTCAAAATAAATGTGAATTTGCTAGAAAGAAAAAAAAAGTGGTACTTATTATACACCAAGCCCCGAAACGAAAAAAAAGTTAATACAGAGCTTCAAATACGTGGTTTTGAGACGTATCTGCCTATTCAAAAAACATTAAAACAATGGAGTGATAGAAAAAAAATGGTTGAAGAGCCTCTTTTTAAAAGCTATTTGTTCATTAACACAACTTTAAGTTTTTATTATGACATACTAAATGTAAATGGAATTGTTAAATTTGTAAACTTTGAAAAATCACCCGTTGTTGTCAATGAAAATGAAATAAAAATAATAAAACAGATGCTGGGAACTGAAATGTTTTTGGATGTAGTGAATGAAAAATTGATACAAGGTAGTAAAGTAGAAGTAATAGCAGGGCCAATGATTGGTGTTAAAGGAAATATTGTTGAATATAGGAGTAAGAATCAAATTATAATAAACCTTATTAGTATTCAGCAAGATATAGTTATCAATGTGCCACATAACCTGTTGAAAATTTTGAATTAATGAATTTCTTTAAATAACTGAATGAATATAAACGCATGAAGAGTAAAATGATTTTTAAAATTGTAACATATGTTAGTATATGTATGCTATTTGTAAGTTCTTGTATTAGTAATAAACGATACGTTTACTTGCAAAACACTTCAACTCATAAAGTTGATAGCACATCTGATTATATAAAAGTAAATAAGCCAAATTATCGTTTACAGGTAAATGACAT
>CAIVPY010000507.1 GCA_903907885.1 uncultured Bacteroidota bacterium | reverse complement strand
TATTGATATATTTATCATTCTAGCTATATTTTTCTTAGTAAATTTCACAGACATACCACCCAAACTAGGACTTCAAATTCCAAAGCCACAAAATCATAATTTATATTTATTAAATTTGTGTATCTCAATATTTTTGAGTCTTTATTTATTAAATTTATTTTTAAACAATGTCATAAAATCAAAAAGAGAAGGAAACTCAAATGAAGCTAAACTACTAACTCTTATAGGTAGTTCAAGTAATCTGATTTGGAGTGTTGACAAAGAATATAGACTTACAAGTGCAAATGACACCGTAATTTCTACTTACGAAAAACATTACAAAAGAAAAATTGTTATAGGTGAAAATACTCTTGAAGGTCTTCCAAAAGAAGATTATAATTTTTGGAAAATTAATTATGAAAAAGCATTAAAAGGCGAAGTACATAAATTTGAACAAAAGTATATTGTTTCAACAGGTATAAGAATTTTAGAATATACCCTAACCCCAATCAGAGAGAACAAAGTTATTACAGGTGTTTTTGTTACTAGCAACGATATCACAGCCTCTAAACAATATGAAAACGAAATATTAGAGAGAGAAAAGAACTTATCACTCATTATTAAATCTTTTGATGATATATTAATTGAAGTTGATAAAAATTGTAAAGTCATAAACGTATGGCATAACGATGAAACCATCCTAAGCGATTATTTAAAAAGCATTATTGGAAAAAACATTATTGACTTTAATTATAAAGGCATAGGTGCATTATTTAACGATTTAATTGATAAAGTTTTAACTACGGGTGGGTCTATAAAATACGAGTTTGAATTTACGGTAAATCGTCATCAAAATTGGTATGTAGCTAACATTTCCCTTGTTCCAGATACTGATTCGAATATTTCCATTAAAATGGAAGAAATAACAATAAGAAAAAACAACGAACTAGAAACCATAAGACAAAAAGAATTTTTAAACCAATTAATTAATAACTTACCAGTTGGTATTTTTGCTAAGGATGTGACCGACAATTTTAAATATACGATTTGGAATGATGAACTAGAAAAAATGTTTGGGTTGTTGCATAAAGATGTGATAGGAAAAACAGATTTTGACATTTTTAAAATTAATGACGAATTTGATGATTTTGTTGATACTGATTCCTTTGTGATTGATTCTAAAGAACCATTGGTAATAGATAAACTAAACGTAAACACACCTTATGGAAAGATAATAGCCAAAACGATAAAAATACCTATTTTTAGCAAAGATGGAAAAGCAGAGCAAGTAATCGGAATTTTAGAAAACATAACTGAAATTAAAAAAGTTCAAGATGAGTTAATAAATGCTGAAAAAAGATGGAACTACGCATTAACAGGCAGCCGCGATGGTGTTTGGGATTTAAATTTATTAACCAACGAAATGTATTACTCTCCCGTTTTTAAGAAAATGTTGGGGTATGAAGAAAATGAATTTGAAAACACAACAGATGAATGGGAAAATCATGTTCATCCAAAAGATATACAAGAAGCTTTGAATGAATTTAGAAGCCATGTCAGCGGATTGACATCATTTTATCAAACCGAATATCGAATTAGATGTAAAGATGGCAACTACACTTGGGTGCTGGATAGAGGAAAAATTGCCGAATATAACAATGAGCGAAAACCAATTAGATTTATTGGTACCATTACCGATATCAATCACCTAAAAGAACTTGAAGAAAAATCCAAAAACAATGAAGCATTATTAAGATCTATAAACCAAAATATTACTGAAGCAATTTATCGAAGCACCACTAACAAAGGATTGGTTTATATAAACAAATCGTTTGTTGACATGTTTGGTTTCAATTCTTACGAAGAAGCAATAAAAACTCCTATTCAAGAATTGTACGATTCTCATCAAGACAGAGACATTGTTATTAATGAATTACTCGAGCAAAAAACAATACATAATAAAGAAGTACTTTTAAGAAAAAAAAATGGAGAAACTTTTTGGGGACTTATCAGCACAATTTGCATTGAAAATGAAAATGGAAACTGTTATTTTGATGGGGCTATAAGAGATATAAGTAGTATAAAGCAGATTGAAGAGCAATTAATTCAAGCTAAAGAAATGGCCGAAGCAGCTGCCAAGGCAAAAGGATTATTTCTTTCTACAATGAGTCATGAGATTAGAACTCCAATGAATGCGGTAATAGGCATTGCCAATTTACTACTTAACGAAAACCCTTCAAAAGAGCAATTAGAAAGTTTGCAAACCCTGAAATTTTCGGCCGAAAGTTTAATGTACTTAATTAATGACATTCTTGATTTTAGTAAAATTGATGCTGGTAAAATCGAATTGGAGTCGACTGAATTTAACTTAGCGCAATTATTAGTAAACATTAAACAATCTTTCCAAAACAGAGCCGAAGAAAAAGGTTTGAGATTAAACTTGATGATTGATCCACAAATGCCTCAAGTGCTAATTGGAGACCCAGTTAGAGTAGCTCAAATTATTACAAATTTAATTAGCAATGCAATTAAATTTACTGAAAATGGTACTGTAACTGTTGAAGCTAGTGTAAACGAAATTACACCAGAAAACTCTGCCATATACTTTAAAATTAGCGATACCGGTATTGGTATATCTTTAGAAAAAATTCCTTATATTTTCGACCATTTTATTCAAGCCAGTAGCGATACCACCCGCAAATATGGGGGAACTGGATTAGGACTAGCTATTACCAAAAAATTAATTGAATTGTTTAACAGTCAAATATATATTGATAGCCAAGTTGGCATTGGCACACAGTTTCATTTCACACTAAAATTTATAAATAGTCATCAATTAAATCAAATTGTTGAGCCCAAAAAGCAAATAAACACCGAACCTTTAACAGGTATCAAACTATTATTGGTTGAAGATAACGATGTTAATACATTTGTTGTGGGACGTTTTCTAAAAAATTGGGATGTTTCATTCGATGTGGCTCAAAATGGGGTTATAGCAATAGATATGCATCGAAAAAGCAAGTATGATTTAATATTAATGGATTTGCAAATGCCAGTAATGGATGGATATGAAGCTACAATGGCTATTAGATTGAAAGACAAAAAAATACCTATAATTGCCTTAACTGCCAATGCCTTTAGCGACATTAAACAAAAAGTACTTGATGTAGGAATGAATGACTACATTACAAAACCCTTCGATCCTGATGACTTATACAAAAAAATTAAAAACTGTAAAGTAGAAAAGAAAACAGATTACTTACGATTGTTTTAAAAATTCAAATACATTTTCTCAATGTAAGAGGTAATTATTATTAAAATGGAGAGTTTGACATACTATATTTCTTTACTTTTGCAAACCAATAACTAAATCATTGCATCTAAATAGATATATAGTAGTAATCTTTACTTTGCTATTGATTATTCCAAAAATAGGGTTGGCTCAACCTTGTATTGATTCGTTGAAAATCTCTCCATATTATCCCTGCCCAGACCCTACTTTCTATCCAGTTTGTGGTTGTAACGGCAAAACATATAGGAACGATTGTGATGCAAAATATAAAAATGGCGTCAATTATTGGACAGGTGATGGCCCTTGTAGTGGTTTTGAATTTGATATTCTACCAACCATCGTTACTAACGAAAGTTTTCTGAATTTTGTCTTAGTTCAAAATATTGACGTCCCTGCTACTTTGAATATTGTTGACACATATGGGAAAATAATGTACTACAGAACATTACCTGCTCAAAAGCGAATTGAGCTGCAAATTAATGAGTTTATTAGTTGGCAAGTTGGAGTTTATATTATGTTAGTTTACAACGGGAAAGGTGCCTATCGGTACCAAAAATTTGTGAAAGTGGGCTTCTAATGCTTTATTTGCATCTCATAATCAGGCAAAAAGCAAGTTTATCAACTTTTTTAACATTTTGTTGTGAATTAATAAATCATCCCCTATTTTTGCCACCCCTAATTAAAAGAGAATAGTAGTGGATTCATTAAGTTACAAAACAATATCAGCCAATAAAGCAACGGTTACCAAAAACTGGTTCGTTGTTGATGCTGAAGGATTAACCTTGGGTAGATTTGCCAGCAAGGTAGCAAGTATGTTGCGCGGTAAGCACAAAGCTAGTTTTACTCCACACGCAGACTGTGGTGATTGTATAATAGTTGTAAATGCAGATAAAGTTCGTTTAACAGGAAACAAATTAACAGAAAAAGAATATAGTTTCTATTCTGGACATCCTGGTGGATTGCGAACTGAAACCGCAAAACAATTACTTAGCCGTAGACCTACTTACGTAGTAGAGCATGCAATTAAAGGAATGCTTCCTAAAACAAAATTAGGCAGCGAAATGTTCCGTAATTTACATGTATATCAAGGTGCCGAACATCCACATGGAGCACAACAACCAAAACCATTAACATTTTAATAAAGACAAATGGAAATCAACAACGCATTAGGAAGACGTAAAACCGCAATAGCCCGCGTATATTTAACAGCAGGAACAGGTCAGGTTACAATTAACAAGAAAGATATTAAAACATATTTTGCATCATTAACTTTGCAAAACGCTGCTTTAAAACCGTTTGAAGTTACTAACACAATGGGTCAATTTGACGTAAACGTGCATGTAAATGGTGGTGGAACAGCTGGCCAAGCAGGTGCTGTAAGTTTAGGAATAACACGTGCTTTGGTTAAATTTAATGCAGAACTTAAACCGGCATTAAAAGCATCAGAACTTACAACTCGTGATCCACGTATGGTTGAACGTAAAAAACCAGGCCAAAAGAAAGCTCGTAAGCGTTTCCAATTTGTTAAGCGTTAATATTTATTATATAAAAAGATGTCGAGAATTAGTACAGAAGAATTGTTGGAAGCAGGTGTTCACTTTGG
>CAIVPY010000506.1 GCA_903907885.1 uncultured Bacteroidota bacterium | reverse complement strand
GTGCAGGAATATCTTGAAATAAACTAAAATCATCTTCCATATCCCATATTTTAAGCATAGCATCCCTCCCTCCGCTTAGCAAATATTTACCATCGGGTGAATAACTTAAAGCAAAAACAGAATTGCTATGAGCATCCAATCTACGTTTCAATTGGTAGGTTTCAGTATCATAAATTCTAATAGAATAATCACTAAAGCCAACGGCAAATTCTGTTTCGTTTGGATGAATAACTAAACATCTAGCACTTTTATCCGAGCCTTTTATTTTGGCTAACCGTTGTAAATTTTGTTTATCCCACACATTCACAATGCCATCCCCTCCAACAGTTATTAATTGGTTTTGATAATACTTCATATCATACAATCCCAATGTGTGCGCTTCAACGTTTCGGGTTTCTGATTGTTTTGTTAAATCTATACAGTGAAGACTGCCTTGGGCTGTGCCTACTAATAATTGACTAAGTTCATCATTTACCAAAAAAGAATAAACGGGACGAGAAACCCTACTAACTAAAACCCCATCAGTCTTTTCATCTTGCGACCATTCTACAATATAGCCATCTGCAGCACCTGAATAAAAATGATTAGGTTTATTTGACTTTGCTATAGCATAAATACAATCTTTATGACCTGCAAATTGCCCCAATTTTCTAATCTGAATCATATAATTTCTGTGTTTCTAAAAAGTTGGCAAGCTACTCATCCAAATTCGTATTTTCGCAACTCAATTTTGGCATTATTTAAAAAAATATATCCTGACGAAAATAGCATTTTAGCTATTTGGAAAATAGATGAAAGAAAAGAAGACTTAGTAAATCTAATTGATGAAAGGCTTCATGAAATTTCCAAACCTAAAAATGTGCATGATAATGTAGGCAAACATTGGCTTGCAAGCAGGGCATTGCTATTGCAGCTTTTCGATAAACATAAAGTTGAGGTGCATAAAGACCTAAATAATAAACCTAGTTTGGTTGTGGATGGTAAACGCTATTTTATTGCCATTACCCATTCGTATGATTATGCTGCAGTAATGATTAGTGATAGGCACGAAGTAGGTTTAGACATGGAAAGAATTGATAAACGCATTGGCCGAGTTGCACATAAATTTATAAACGATGATGAACTATTGTACGTTTCAAAAGTAAAAGAGGATGATTTGATTTTATATCAAACCATCATTTGGTCGGCCAAAGAAACAATATACAAAATTTATGGCAGAAAAGAACTCGATTTTAAAGAACATATGAGCGTGTGCGCTTTTCAACTTAAGCAAGATACTTTTTCAGGTAGGATACATAAGTTAAAGGAACAGCATACCCTTGAAATGAAATTTGAGCAAATTCAAGAATATATATTATGCTATTGTCTTCACATATAACCCAACATATTACATACCATTTTATCTACAGGAAATGTAAGCATATCGGCTTTTAATTCACTTCGTTTCACCCAGAAAAAACGAAGGTATTCAGGCTTATCGTGATTAATTATCTCAAACTCTTCTAAACTAATATTGATGGGTGATTGGTTGGGATGAACCCAATAATAAATAGCAAGCAACTGATCTGTTTTATTAAATGCACTTGGCTGAAAATAATCTGTTGTAAATATATGCTGACCAATTTCCACATCTAAATTTGCTTCTTCTAAAAATTCCCTCTTTAAGCAATCTCTAGTTCCTTCACCAAAATCCATTCCTCCTCCTGGAAATTTTGTAAACTCAAAATCACCTATACGTTCGTGCACTAGTAATACTTCGTCATGATCGTTCATCAAAACGCCATACACTCTTACGTTAAACCTGTTTATAATTTGCATATCTATTTTTTAAATGAATATATAACACCTAAATTAACTGAACAATAGTAAGGATACGAACTAATATCACCACCGCTTACTGACAAAGGATAAAAACCTATGATGGGCTGAGCAAACAGATATATATTCTTTTCGTATTTGTATTTCATGGTTCCTCCCACCATCACGTTAATGGCAAACTTACGGGCGGAATAACCCGTTGAATCAAGGTTATACTCGCTTTTACCTTCTATTCTATATGTGTCAACCATTTTGGCTTGCAGCTCGTGATTCAATAAAAAATTCAATCCAATACCTGCGTTCATATCAAACTCAAATTTCAAATCCCTTGTATGTTTTACATCAAAATTAGCTAAAATTGGTATTTGCAAATATTGGTATCTATAGTTTAAATCAATGTTTTTTTGCGAATATGAATAATCTAAAATAACTCCAGTTCCTATACCTGGATAGGTTATATCATTTAATTTAAGGTTTTTCAATTGCCTTTGAAACCCTACATCTACATAGCTTAACCCAGTTTGAATATCAATATTCTTGTTTAAAGCATATACTACCCAAACGCTTGCTCCATACGTAATTCGATAAGTTTCTTTGCTTGAAATCGAATCATTATATTTTGAATAAGTTTGACTAGTGTTGCTTACTAAAGCATCAGAAGATGATGTGTTAATACTGCTTGTGAATGTTGGCATAATAGAGAAACCTATACTTAGCTTGGTATTGCTTTGTGCCGATAATTGACTGCAGTAAACAGTAGCAAACAAAAGTGCTACAAAAGGCTTAGTTATTTTCAAATTCAAGTTCTTCATCGTCTTTTTTCTTTTCTTTTTGTTTTAGCTCATTTGGTTTGTCAACGCCTAATTCTTTCTTAAATATTTCTTTGATATTTTGTTTCTCAATCTTAATATCTTGTTTGATTTTACTCCTCACTCCTAATTTATCATATGAAAATTTCAAATTGTTTATAGGTCCTTTAATACTTACAAATAAATTCAAACCTCCTGTTTTTTCATCTTCTTCGCCAAATTCGTTTTCTTTGGTTTTGCGTTTCTTTTTTAGCAATTCAGAAAGACTCAATTTTAATTTATAATCAAGCATATTTTCGAAGTTCTGCTGACCGCTAAGCGAAACATTCAATGCGTTGTTCTTAATCTCCATTTGTGAGATAAAAATGTTCTTATTCTTAATCTCAATTACATTGGACAAACTGGCAAACTTAATGTTTCTTAAATCATCCAAGCTGATGTATTTACTCAAAGCTTCTAATGGTTTATAATTTATCAATTCACCATTATTCACTTTTACATCTGAATACATATAAATCTTATCCATCAAGCAAGTCAAATCACTCTTCCAAACACCTGCAAAATCGACATTTCCAGACAATTTTCCATTAAGATTTTTGTCAATAATATTGTTTTGGTCAAAATTATTCAATTGCCTAAACAATTCAGTTATATCAATATTAGATAAATTAGAAGAAGCGGTTACAAAAAAATCACCATTGCTAACATTATTAATAGTACCGCTTAGTTTTACACTTCCACCCATAGCACCAAAAGACAATTGATCAAAGTTTATTTTTTTGCCTTCCATTTTCATGGTTGAGCTAACATTATTAGCAGTAAAATTAAAATAAACCAACTTTTTTACATTGGCATTCAAAGTCAAATTAATTCTATCAGGCAAACTAAATCCCTTGACAGTGGCTTTATCATTTTCTTCATTGGCTTTTTGAGGGATGTATAGGTGCTGCACATCCACAAAATCTGAAGCATAGTTGATATTGGCATTTAGCGGCTCATTGTCATCTATCATATAAGCCAAAGCATTATCAATACTTCCTGATATTTTCACATCTGATTGTTCAATTTCAGCATTACAAGATTTGATAAGGAGGTCGCCATCTTGCAAACTCAATTCGGCTTTTATGTTGCGAATTTCTTTATCAGCTTGCTTTAGTTTTAAAGTTGGAAAATCAAGCGATATAGAGCCCGAATTAGATGGGTTTTGAAGAACGGAATTGGTATTTGATAAACTTCCACTTAATTGCAAATTTACTTTCATATCACCACTCGCAGATTGAATGGCAGCAATCGGAAATATTTTAAGAAAATCGCTTATTTCAAATTGCGATTGCAAATTGCTTGAAAAATTCTTACTCTCGAAGTTGTTCAATTTAAAAAGACCACTCAAATTGCCTGTACCTAAATTGGCCTTTATATCATCCAATACAAGCTCTGAACTAGCCATATTATGTGCATATCCGTTATTAAACCAACCTTTAAGAGAGATGTTTTTCAATTCGATATTATTATCGGCTAGCATAGAACCATTTTTTATACCAAAATCTACTTGTATACTTGGGGCTTTTTTATCGGTCATTTCTCCTGTTACAGAACCAGAGAAATATACATCACCATTGCTTTTGTATTGCTTCACTTTTTCGGGTAGGGTTATAGGCATTACTGAAAGCAAACTAGCTATCGAAATTTCTTTGGCTTTAAATTTCAAATTAATACTCCTCGTATTTTTGCTGCTACTCACATCCCCAAACAAGGATAACTTCAAATCTTCAATAGCCAAATCACAATGTTTAATGGTATACACATTTTTTTGATTATTGATATTTAAAACCGTTTCAATACTCAGTTTTTTGTCTTTTACGATAGCCAATTTATTGGCGGTAATATCCTGTACAAAGGCATTTGCCGAACAGGTTAAATCAAAAACCTTGTCACTAAACTTTGCGGATAATGTGGTATTTTCGATATTCAAACGATAATGCGTTTTGTTTTGTTCATTATTGAAAATAAAAAACACATTGCTTAATTTCACTTGCTCCATCTCAAGCCAAAAAGGCTCTGACTTGCCGGTATCTTTAGTATCTAATAAAATATCAAAATTGCTTTTTCCTTTTTTGTCTATGGCTAAATGACAAAAACCACTATCAATACTAAGCATATTTATTTTATAGTTTTTGCTCAAAATGCTCTGAATATTAAAACCCAAATAGAGATGACTAGCCCTGATTAAGTTTTTTTCGGAACGATAAGGCTCACTTAATCTAAAATCTTTAAGGTCGAGACCCACATTGGGGAAAATAGAAAAAACAGTGATATCAATTTGGCTTGCACTTATTTCACTTTTTAGTTGGGCATTCAACTGCCTTAAGGCATACTGTTTGATAGCATCTTGATTTACATACATGTATGCAAATAGACCTGCAAACAGAAGGATAACGATAAGGATAAAAATAGATAGTATTTTGAACAGTTTTTTCATCAGCTAATTTACAAACGCAAAGTAACTTATAATATTTCGGCAGGTTCAAAACAAATTCACAGTTGGTTGAAAAACTTGACTTAATACGTCATAGATGAATAAAAAATTGACAGGTATTTGAAAAAAATTATATTCGCACACGAATTATGGGGGATTAGCTCATTTGGCTAGAGCGCTTGCATGGCATGCAAGAGGTGGTCGGTTCGAATCCGATATTCTCCACAAATACGAAAGACCTTCAGATTTCCTGGAGGTCTTTTTTGTTTATTGTTGTGGATGGATTAATAACTGGAAAATTGTTTTTAAGTCAAGAGCGAACCACGCGATATAAGCACACAACGCTCGCACTAGCATGGGAGTTGCAAACTCATTTTTCATTTATTTATTCGGAGTCAGCTAAGCTATTGCCCAACACACAAGACTCCGAACAGTGGGCTTTTCCTTCACGCATGATGAGAAAGCCAAAACTGATATTATGAGTAGTATTTTTTTCATATTTCCTGACTTGTCCCCACTAAAGTTTTGAAAATTGTAGTTCATTGATTGTCATTTATATTTGCTATTTTTAGTGCGTAATATTCCGCACTAAGGCTTTATAATGAT
>CAIVPY010000505.1 GCA_903907885.1 uncultured Bacteroidota bacterium | reverse complement strand
TCGCCTCACTATTTCTTCCTATCAAATCCCCTATCCTTTCAATCATATCAAGTGAATCATCTAGATTTTTAATATCACTCATCCATACAGGATAAAGCTTCATCAGTTCTTCAATTTGGGTTTGTTCATTTTCTTCTTTGTTGCCAATAATCAAGTCGGGTTTTAAGGCTGCAATCTTATCCATCTGCAATTTCTTGGTCCCTCCAATTCTTGGTTTTGAATCATGCATTTCTTTTGGATGAATACAAAACAAAGTCTGACCCACCACTTCTTCACTCAAACCTAAATCATATAACAATTCAGTTTGCGAAGGCACCAACGAAATGATTCGTTTGGATGGAAAAGGAACTTCAATTTGCCTTTCCATTTGGTCTGTTATTATCTTTAATTGTTGCATTGATTTTTTAATAATAAACTTGTCCAAATGTATAATCAAAAAATCAAACCCTATTATATAATTGGTTTAGGTATCGTTTTTCTGTTTTGCATGATGATTTGGGCCATCAAATCTTATGGGCCAGGACTTACAGCAGATTCAATCATATACCTTTCCACTGGCAAAAACATAGTTGAGAAATTTTCAATTACCCGATTTGATGGCGAAGCCCTAATTAATTGGGCTCCTCTCTACCCATGCATCATGGCATTTGGATACCTATTGCCAATAAACATACTTTGGTTTGCCTTGGGTTTAAATTTTATTGCCATTGCCATCACCGGTTTTGTTACTTACCATATTATCAAAAAGCATATTCATCATGCCTATGCCATTCCTTTTATACTTATTTGCAGTTTGGCATTCCCCTATTACAAACTAATTATTACTATTTACAGCGAGTCTATTTTCATTTGCTTTCAGGCTTTTTTCTTGCTGTATTTCCTTCGGTATTTTTATTCTCAATCTAACAAACAGCTTTACATTTCGGCCATTTTCATGGCATTGATGTGCTTGCAACGCTATGCAGGATTCATGATGTTATTTGTAGCCATACTCATTTTGCTTACAGATGAAAACATTAAATACAAAATCAAATCAACGCTTATTTTCATTGCCATTTCTTTTCTTCCTTCTCTACCATGGTTGATAAAAAACTATGTAGTATCTGGAGGATTAACAGGCCAGCATACACTTACAGGTAAGTTAAATCCAAGTAATTTGGGACTCAACCTGTATCATATTTTGGTGTACATGCAAGTACATTATGCCATGTTATTTCTTTTTGGTTCATTGATTTTTTTCTGGGGTGCCACACTTTATTTCCATCAAAAAAACACGGGTCATGTAGCCACTAAAAAAGCAGCCAAAGCGTTGTGGTTTTATTGCTCGGCCTATCTATTTTTGTTACTTCTTCAAAAAAGCCTTCACCTATTTGAGATGGCACGATACCTTTCGGTGCTGTATTTACCTATGATATGCTATGCTGCTATGTTTATTGACGAATGGTATAAAAAATACCAAAGCGATAAAACCAGTGAACTAGCCCTAAAGTACATATTGATTGGTATCACCGCCTTACAATGTTTTAGTATCATACATCACATATATAGAACCAAAGATATGGGCGTAGGTGGTTTTGGTATTGATTGGTGGACCAACAAAGAATTAAGTGCATTTGTAAAAGAGAAAACCACTGATAAAAAAGTGATGAGCAATTACCCTGATTTTATGTGGTTGATTAATTCAAAAGAATACCATTTTAGTCAATATAAAGGCGAGCCTTTGGATGAATACAAATTAAGAGACAAAGGAGATGAATATTTAGTATGGTTTAAACAACCCATGCGACAAACATTGATTGAACCTCAAGATACTATTGGTTTGAGCTTAATAGAAAATACCCCCTCCTATAACTTTTATAAATTGAAAAAAGACTAGGTTTTATTAATGCCTAAAACATTTCTTATTATTTAACTATAACATCATCAATTAACTCAAAACCAGCTTCGGTATTAACAATTGAAATAATTTTTGCTTTAGAAAAATGAAGTTCTTGGCGAAGAGCTGAGGATTCAATGTATAAATAAAGGTTATTTTTACTGATATACATTTTAGTAGTATTTTTTGCAATCATACTACCTACTAACTCTTCCCATTTAGCTTTAATAACCGCTTCAGCCAATTTACCTTTAATGTGTTTTGTATCGGTAAAATTACTAATTACATCTTTAAGCAAACTTTCTGAAGTTGATCGCATTGTTTTGGTGGGTATTTAAAGTACAATGTTAATACTTATGTGTCTAATCTAGGAATATAATCTCCCTTTTTAATTTCAAAAAAACTTACATCTACATGAGTCATTGTTTTAAAAACATTTCGAAGCCTATCTTCATGCGTGTCGGTAATAAATATTTGTCCGAAATTTTTATTTGAAATCATGTTTAACAACGTGTCTAGTCTTTGTTCATCAATTTTTTCAAAAATATCATCTAACAGAAGCAATGGAATATATGAATTATGATTTTTCAAATACTCAAATTGTGCAAGTTTAAGTGCAATTATGAATGATTTTTGCTGGCCTTGTGAGCCATATTTCTTAATAGGTAAGCCATCAAT
>CAIVPY010000504.1 GCA_903907885.1 uncultured Bacteroidota bacterium | reverse complement strand
TGCTGCTTTGCAACAAAGTAGATTTAACTGCTATATATGAGATATTGCTTTTTGTCAGGATTAATTTCTTCAACAGCTTGGTTAACGATATTTATGCAATTGTAGTACTTTTATTGATTTGTTTAAGCATCGCAATGGTCTGAGTTGGATTATTTGACGCAAAAACATAATTGCCTGCCACCAACACATCAGCACCCGCTGCCAATAATTTTGGTGCGGTGATTTCGTTCACGCCACCATCAATTTCGATAAGACAAGATGAGCCACATTCATTTATCATGGTTTTCAACTCAGCACATTTTTTATACGTATTTTCAATGAATTTCTGTCCACCAAAACCAGGATTAACGCTCATCATACATACCACATCAATATCCATCAACACATCTTTAAGCTGACTTATAGAAGTATGTGGGTTGATGGCAACACCTGCTTTCATCCCATTTTCTTTGATAGCTCCAATGGTACGATGCAAATGGGTGCTTGCTTCAATATGAACAGAGAGAATATCTGCCCCTGCGTCTTTAAAATCTTTGATGTAACGCTCAGGTTGAACAATCATCAAATGCACATCAAGGGGTTTGTTGGCTAATTTTTTAATTGATTTGATAACTGGAAAACCAAATGAAATATTGGGTACAAAAACACCATCCATCACATCAACATGAAACCAATCGGCCGCACTTTTATTTATCATTTCAACATCTCGGCCTAAATTTGCAAAGTCTGCCGACAAAACCGATGGAGCAATTAGGGGAAAATTCATCGGGCGAAAGTACAGTTTTTAGCCAAAAAAGTATAACCATTAATTGAGTTTAAATGGCCAAATCCACCTTTGATGAAACATTATTCAACATAATATTTTGAATAATCGCCTCTGTTTGGTCTGGAAAATCAACTTTTATTGGAGAATTATCCATCACCCAATTCATTAATGATTCTTGAAAACCAGCGTCTATCTTATCGAGCATCACCCCTCCCACTTCCTTTAATGCCAATGCATTGCATTGTTGTTCATATTGATTGTTCATAGGAATTGACATCACCTTTTTACCCAAAAACAATGCCTCTGCAGGCCCTTCAAAACCTCCATTGGTTAAAAGGCCACTTGATTTTTCAAGACTTTTCAAAAAAGCATCGTTGTTAACAGGCTTTATATAAACATTGGCTCTTTTATAACTAAAGGTGGTATGTTTGGAAAACACCTCCCATTTTACATCTTTCACTTTGCTTAATTCCTGAATCATAATGTCATCCCCATAAGCAGGCAAATAAACTGTAAAATGATCCAATTCAACAGGATTTAGCTGCCTCACTTCATTCCTGATAACAGGCGTATGGATGAAATCATCATAGGCTTTAAAATGGAAACCTATCTTTTGAGTGACTGGTGCATAATTTTTAAGAATGGATTCAGCAAACCAATTCTTCTTGCTCGGTCTTGGGGTGTTTTTAGATAAAAATGACGCTTGATGGCTCAATCCCAAACAGGGCTTCCCCCTTAGTTTGCAAGCCCAAGCCGTTAAAGGTTCAAAATCATTTATTACCAAATCATAGGAATGAACAGGGAATCGTTGAATGTCTTTTAACAGTGTAATGGGTTTTAAACTCCTAATGGTTTTGGGATAACTCACTCCCCCATGGGTGCCAAAAATAAAACTCAAGCCATGTTTTTTATATTTGACAGGTAACTGAAGCTTTATATCAGCTTGGGTGCCACTTACCAAAACATCCACATCGGCATATTTCATTAGGATAGGAACAATCTCGCGAGCCCTGCTAATATGGCCATTGCCAGTGCCTTGTATGGCGTATAAAATTTTCATTTCTTAAATAACTTTAGTGGGCGTGAGAACAGATTTACTTATTTCATTTAACACAGATTGAATATCAATGGCATCTTTATTATCCTTTTCATCTTCTTCAAAATCCGAATCGGTTTCCAATTCGCTTTTCCATTTATCGTAATAAAAAATTTCCCAACTACCTTCGTTATACTCAAGAGCAGTAAGGTTTTCAATCCAATCACCACTATTTAAATAAATTAAAAATCCTTTGGGAGTTGAAACTACCTTCTTTTGAGGTTGATGAATATGGCCACAAATCACATAATCAAAACCCTTTTCGGAAGCAATGTCAATAGCAGTTTGTTCAAAATCGTCAATAAATTTTATGGCACTTTTTACCCCTGATTTTACTTTTTGAGCAAAAGACAATTTCCCTTTACCCATTTTAATCGAAAACCAGTTTACCATGCTATTCAAAATAATCAAGGTGTCGTATCCCACAGCCCCTAATTTTGCCAACCACTTACTATTTTTCATGGTCACATCAAAAACATCACCATGGAATATCCATGCTTTTTTACCATCCAACTCAAGCACCAGTTTATTCATCAAATGCAATCTACCCATTTGGAAATTGGTAAATTTACGAAGCATCTCATCATGGTTTCCCGTTAAGTAATATACCTCAGTGCCATTTGCCATCATTTTAAAAATACGCTTGGCAACCTTCATGTGACTATCGGGCCAATAGCTTTTGCTGAATTGCCAAATGTCTATAATATCCCCATTCAACACCAATATTTCTGGATCAATGCTTTTTAAATATTTGTTGATAGATTTTGCCTGACAGCCATAAGTTCCTAAATGAAGATCGGAAATAACAGATACTTTTATTTTCCTTTTGAGCATAGAATTTTGGTTTTGGCGAAGTAAATCATCGCATATTTCTATGGACTTAAGCCAATGTTAATTTTTATTGACCAAATAGCTAATAAATTGTTAAGAATGAGCCCAAAAGCCAAATTGACAAACTATTTTCAGCCTTGAAGTGTTATATATTGTCAAAAAGTATATTTTTGAGTTTACTAAATGATGCAAACTGCCATAACCAAAGACGTGAAGATAACTGTTGAAACAGCTTATCAAAACAATACACATCCTAATTATTCGGGTGAGCACATGTTTGCTTACCGCATAACCATTGAAAACCAAAGTGAATATACCGTAAAATTGCTTCGCAGGCATTGGTATATAACAGATTCAGTTCATGGTACAACAGAAGTTGAAGGAGAAGGTGTAGTGGGTCAACAACCCGTTTTGGAACCTGGCGAAACGCACCAATATGTCTCTGGCTGTGCCATCAAATCTGATATTGGCAAAATGCACGGAACATACCTGATGGAAAGAAGCATTGACGGTCAATTTTTTGAAGTAAAAATTCCAGAATTCCTGCTCGTTGCCCCTTTTTACAATAATTAAGGCAATTCGCGCTACATCAACATATTATTAAGCCCTTGAATTAATTTGATATTGTCGTATGTTTGGAGGCATATAATTTTATGTTGTCAATAAGAAAACTAAGCATTTGTATATTTAGCCTTTTAGCCATTGTGGCCTGTAAAAAAGGTTTTGATGGCGAAAAAACACCTCAAAGTCCTCCAAACACCTTTATGGCTGTTGATTCAATTCACAGAAATGGTGTTGACAGACTTACCACTAGAGTGGTAGCCAATTGGTGGGGAACCTCTGAAAGTGGATTTGTTGTGGGCTATGAGGTATCCGTTGATAGCATGAAAACATGGCAATATACCACCCGTCAAGACAGTGCCATTTTATTAAATATTCCTCCAGGCAGCGACTCTGCTGATATAGATATTTTTGTGAGAGCCATTGACAACCTCGGGCAAAGAGACCCAAGCCCTGCATCTACCCTATACCCTATCAAAAACACAGCACCTAGTGTTAAATTTATTTATGCTGCATCAGTGGGTGGTTCATTAACCCAAAACCCAACCATTGCTTTTCCAATATTGAAATACAATTTCCAAGGAATTGACCCAGATGGAAGTGGTGACATCTATCAATACGAATTGTATTTGAATGATACCAATGCAAGTCCTTACATTTTAAATGCGGGTACATCTACCATCACATTACAAGGAGTTAAATTAGATTCCTTAACAAATTTCACAGAATGTTTGGTATTTGTTGGTAGTAGCAATAAAGCATTAAGCTTTAGAGCACAAGGTTTAAAACTAAATGCTTCAAACACCATATACATCAGAGCAGTTGATAAAGCATTGGCCAAGTCTCAATTAATGGCATCAAACCCTATTTATGTTAAACGACCAGTTTCTGATATCCTATTAGTGAATGCGTATTCAGGAGGAAACTTAAGTGTTACTAATTTTTATGCAACACGTGCTATCAATCAAGGATTTTCGAGATTTGACACCTTGCTGCTTACCGAATTGGATGGAACCAATTACACCCAATTAGCACCTGATGTGTTGACGCAAGCTCGCACCTTTAGTTTGTTTAAAAAGATCATTTGGTTTAGCGACAATGCTCAATTATCGCTAAGTGTTGGGCAGCAAAGTACCAAAGATTTTTTTGATAGCAACGGCAAAATTTTCATGGCTTTGGATATTACTTCTAGCTTTGATGCACAATCAAATTTATTAGACTTCACCCCTGCTCAAAGCTTGGTTTCACTGCCTACGGGAGACCAATTCAAAATTGCAAACAACTCTATTATTAAACCCTTATACAGCAATTGGCCAACTTTAAAAACCAATGCTTCTATTAATCGACCAAGACCTTTTACCATTCCGAATAACTCAGCTTCTTCAAGCTATCAATTCGATTCATTGTACACGGGCAATTTGTTTGTTACCTATCCTAGTAATATTTGGACAGGCACATCTACTATCATGTCCATTAGAAGAAAAACGGGAGGCAAAGCCAATTTTATTTTCACTACCTTACCTGTTCAAAGCTTGGATGGTAATAACAATATTGACTCATTATTCAACAAAATTTTAATTAGTGAGTTAGAATTTAACAAGTGAAAAATATAATCCTTTTCGCATCGGGCAATGGAAGCAATGCTGAAAACATTTGCAAATACTTCCAAAATCATAGTCAAATAAAAGTGGTCGCCCTTATTTGTAACAAAGAAGGTGCAGGCGTTTTTGAAAGGGTTAAACCCTATGGCATTCCAACCCATTTGGTAAGTAAAAAACAATTACAAGACGAACAATATTTCTTGAACTTAATAGCGCCATACAATGCAGATTTATTGGTATTGGCAGGTTGGTTGCTATTGGTGCCACATTATCTTGTAAATCATTATGAGCA
>CAIVPY010000503.1 GCA_903907885.1 uncultured Bacteroidota bacterium | reverse complement strand
TGTCTTGGGTTAAATGGAAATCTTGGGTGTTTATACCTAGCGTATCGTTATTTTGCTCTTTAAGGTCTTTTCGCATCATTGAGGTTAGCATATTGTAGGGTTTAACCAACCACGATGCAGGCACCATTTTATGCAAACCTAGAGGATCTAACATTAATATTTTCTTTGCCCATTTGGCATTGTCGGCATAGTATGTATTCACCTTGTCGTTTCCTTGAAGACCTTTAAGTTCAATGTTTCCAAATACTTTAGAGGCTTCAGTTTTCATTTCATCAAAAGTATATTCGTGCACATGGAATGGATTGCGTGCAATACTCATTTTGATATTGGGTGTGGTGCAAAGAAAAATACCTCCCGGTTTCAATACACGCTTTACATCTTGCATAAAAGCCAAACGTTGCTCAATATGTTCGATAAATTGAAAAGCTGTAAGCACATCAACACTCTCGTCTTCCAAAGGAATAGGTGGTACTTTACCTGCCTTGAAACTCAAATTTGTTTTGGTAGCGTGCTTTTGCCTTGCGTCTGCTATGGTTACTTCGCTATAGTCAACTCCAATGGTACTTTGAGTGAAGTCGGCTAAGTATTGTGTGCCATATCCATCTGCACAACCCACATCAGCAGTTTGTTTTCCTTTTACATAATCGCGTGCAAATTCGTAAGCATAAAAGCAACGCTTTACAGTTACATTGTTGCTATCTTCAAAACTAGGTCTTTCTCTGTCAAACATATTATAGGCTGCAATGTTACTAAATATCAAATGATTTAGCTTGACTGCTTATCAATTTTTTGCCAAAAATAAGTAATTGTTTAACTTTGGCTATTAATCCTACAGATATTATGAATTACAAAGCCTTACTCGACTACCTAAAACGATTGGAAAAGAACAATAACAAAGAATGGTTTGATGCCAATAAGAAGGAGTACGAATCTCTTAGAAAAGAATGGATTGAGTGCATTGGTGGTTTAATAGCCGATATTGGTGCTTTTGATGCTGATATACTTGGTTTGGAACCTAAGAGTTGCATTTTTAGGATTAACAGGGATGTTCGCTTTTCAGCAGATAAATCGCCTTATAAAACCAATTTTGGAGCCAGTATGAGCAAGGGTGGTAAGAAACTTGAGTTTTGCGGTTATTACTTTCAAGTGAGACCCAATGATGTGTTTATTGCAGGTGGCTGCTACATGCCAGCATCTGATAAGTTGGCCAATATCAGACAGGAAATTGACTATAATTTAGATGAGTTTAAAGCCATCATAAACCATAAGGAGTACAAAAAACAATTCAATCAAATGAGCGGAGAAACCCTTTCAAGACTGCCAAAGGGATATGATGCTGATAATCCTGCGGTGGAATATCTAAAGCATAAAAGCTTCTTGAGTTTTAAAAAATTAGAGGATAGTGCTTTGTTCGAGAAAAATTTTGAAAAGGAAATAGTAAAAACTTTCAAGGCTATGAAATCCTTGAACGATTTTTTAAACCGAGCAATTGAGGCTTAGGTTCTATGGATTACTTTCAAAAGTTGGAGAGTTTGTTTTTATAGCACTATTTCAAGACAGAAAAATCAGTATGGTAGCTTTCATTTTGTCTTGATATTTCGACTTTCGCTCAGTATAAATTCCAAACGAAACAAAAAATCAAAAACATTTTCAGGCAGATTTTATGTAGGTCGGATACAAATGCACTCCGAGTGCGAAGCAGATTTTCACAGTGTGTGCAAAAAGATTTAAAGCAAAGGTTTGTGCAG
>CAIVPY010000502.1 GCA_903907885.1 uncultured Bacteroidota bacterium | reverse complement strand
TAAAAAAATTTCAGGTGAACCAGTAAGTATTTATCAGAATTGGAATATCGCTGCTAAAATGGTTACTGAAGAATGGGTAGTTATACCGTCTGATGATGACATATATTTTGAAAACTCGTTTGAAATAATTACAAAATATTTAACTAAATATAGCACTGCCGAAATAGTCATTTTTGGGCATCAAACTATTGATGAAAATTACCAAAAAATAAGCGAATGGAAACCAAATAAACTAATTGAGTACAACCCACCTAATGGATTTGAACATTTTAAATACGATGTTTCTGCCCGCATGCCGAGTATATTTTTTAAACGTAGCTTTTTAAAGAAATTAGGTTATTTTGATGAGTACTTTAAAATTACTGCCTCTGATTCTGACTTAATACAACGCGCCTTAATCGAGGGGAAATCGGTTTTCATTCCAGAAATAGTTTCAGGTTATAGAGTATGGAAAAAAAGCCAAACCCATAAAACTATTAGTACCATAAACTGGATGAATGAAATTGATTATTGGGGTAGCAAAATTGAATCAATACTACTCAAAATTCCTCAATACAAAAATGAAGCATCATTAATACGTCATGAATTATATGCAAGAAACTTAATTTCAGGCATTTTTAGTGCGAAATTAAATGGAGCATATTTACATGCGTGGAAACACTTTTTTAATTGTAAATACCCTTACAAAGCACTTTTACGAACCCAATTGCGACTATTATATCAACTGATCAAACCTTAAGAATGCATTCAATTAAAAAAGAAGTCATAAAATCCTTACTCTTTCGTATAAGTGGAATGGGTTTTGGGTTTATAACTACAGCACTACTTATTAGACAGCTGGGTTCTGCAAACTATGGCACATGGGCAACACTGACATCACTCTTAGCTTGGATACAACTCTCCGACTTTGGAGTTGGCTATGCGCTAAAAATAGAATTGCCAGCAATAATGACGCTAACAAACTAGTACCTTTAGTTAGTGGTGTTTTTCAATTCTATCTATTGTTAAGCGTAATAATTGCATTATTGTTTGTTTTGTTTGGTAATTACTTAGCGATAGTAAAAGAATATAAATACGAAGCCTTTATCTTGTATATCGGTACCATTATGTTTTTCCCTTTAAGCATTGGTTCAGCCATTTTACAGGGCTTACGTAAAAATTCTGTAACCACCTTAATAGGACTGGTGCAATCCTTATTCTGGTTAATATCTGTTTTTTTTCTTACCCAGTCAAATCCGAATTTATTATTATTAAGTCTGGTGTTTATTTCAGTTTCATTATTAATTAGCCTTATGCAATGCATAATTGGTGTGCGGTCATTAATGAAAAAAGAGCACAGCTCACTTAAATTGCTATTTGCGTTTAGCAATATACGCTTAGCATTTCCCCTATGGAAGATTGGTATTAGATTTATTCTTCTACAATTATCGGGTGTTGTTTTGTTTTCATTGGGTACGTACCTAACTTATTCTAATTTATCTCCTGAGGATGCAGCTAAATATGATGTGTTATTCAAATTTTTTCAGTTACCTCTTACATTTTTCAATATTATTATT
>CAIVPY010000501.1 GCA_903907885.1 uncultured Bacteroidota bacterium | reverse complement strand
TCATTATTTCATTTATCTAATTTAATTGTTCTAAGATTATTTGCATATCCCAACCTATTCTGCTAAGATATCTTATATAATTAAAATTATTATTTACAGCAGACCAGTTGCCTATATTAGTATTTAATGATTTACCTAAAATTATACAATTATGATATGAATCATTTGGATTAACTATTCCACTAATATTTTCCGCATTGTTACAATAAAATGTTAATGGCTCAGGATTATTATAATAATTTCCAAAAGTATCTTTAAGATTACGACCATTTAACCAGTCAGTATTTTCTACAAATGTTGAAATACGAAAATTACGATATTTATACGCTCCATAAGTTGAATAGGGAATATATTGCTGAATATATAAATCATAATAATAAAGCGCATTAATTGCATCATAAGAGAAACGAGTATTAGAAATTATTATATTCAATTTTTTAAAATACGTCGGTTGATTTTGTGTTATACTTATAACATCATTGGATGTAGCATAAATTGTATTTAATATATTAGTGCCAATCACTTCTTTGCCATATATTTGCAATTCTGCAATGTCCAATGTGGTCTCACCCGCTATGCTTACAAGGGCTGAGAATACAAAACCTATATAACTATATAATTTGGTATGTCCAGCACTTAAGACTTTTTCATAATAATTGTATACATAATTTGATGGTGTCAAACGAGTAAATTGATGTGCTTGTGGTATTTCATTAAAATTAATTCCATCATCAGAACCGTATACTTTCCAAAGAGATGGACTTCGAGCCGTAAAATAAGTATTTTAATATATTCTAAATTTTGTAAGAAGAATTTCTTGAGGAAATTTAATTATTAACCAATCACCAAAATAAACATCATCGATACTATCATTACCTTGATATGAACCTGTTCCACTGTTATAAAGATTTAGACCCCATCTTCCTGTATTAGCAGTTTCAGATATATTATAATTAAATAATTTTGATTTATTTGTAATGCCATTATCATATGTCGATGATGAATATAATTCGTACGCGCCATTACCGTAAGATATATTTGTATCTAAAAATAAAGTTTCATTATATACTGATTTTCCTAAAAACGTCACTGTTTTTTCTGATGAGGCATTAGTGAATTCTTTACTTGGGTATTGACGTTCTGATGTGTAGTTATAATTTAAATTATAAAGATGATTTGATGTCAAATACGTATTATCAATATATTGATTATTTTGTTTTATTTTACCGGATACTATTATTTCATTTGTTTGAATATTATTGATATTTCCAATTGTTCCAAAATTAGCATCTAATGTATTTACTTTTAAATTATTAATAAATTGCTGAGATTGAATATTACAGTTTATGAAACCCTGAACTAACCCTAACTTATAATAGTTATTTGCCATATCAATCAGATTTGACGTCATAAAGACATTTGAATTTATTGCCAACAACTCTCCTTTTT
The DNA here is from genome assembly GCA_903907885.1 of uncultured Bacteroidota bacterium. Classification (GTDB taxonomy): domain Bacteria; phylum Bacteroidota; class Bacteroidia; order UKL13-3; family UKL13-3; genus RGVD01. Next base: position 71 of record CAIVPY010000501.1, on the reverse strand, counting down.
TGGCAGTTGATAGTTTTGAATTATTTGCAATTTTGTCCTGAATTAGATGAACATACATATTGTGGAGACTG
>CAIVPY010000500.1 GCA_903907885.1 uncultured Bacteroidota bacterium | reverse complement strand
GCCCTCTTGTAAGCTTTTGCCCATTTCGTAACTAACCAATTCGCCCAATGGTTGTTTGTATTCGCGCAATAAGTTTCCATATTGACGTACTATCTCACCCCTTTTAGGTGCTGGCATTTTACGCCAAATTAAAAAAGCTTCTTGGGCTTTTGTAATTACTTCGTTGTATTCTGTTTCTGTGGTAATGGTTACCTTTCCTATCAGCTTGCCATCTACGGGCGAGAATATTTCTTTGCTTTCAGCATTGGCAGAAGAAAATTGTTTTTGACCTGTTGATGTTCCGTGATTGGTTTCTTTTAAGCCTAGTTGGGCTATAAAGTTAAGACTTGATGTTTGAGACATATTTGTAAATTATGCTTGTTGTTTGTTGCAAATATCCGACATTTTAGTTATTAAAATACAAGATTGTTGTTATAGAAAAGAACAATTTATTATACAAAGCGTGTTTGGTCTTAATAATAATGTTGTTTTATCGTTTCGTTTTTACCTTAATTAGCCATGTTTAAAATAGGGTGATATGTTAAAAAGATTTAGTGCCATTTTTGAAACCAAAGACCGTGTCTTTGGACTTGATTTACTTAGATTTATCGCTATTATACTCGTTGTTATGGGGCATGCCCGCTGGATGACAGATAATTTCCCAAAACCTATTCGTATACTTTTACATGGAAGCGGTATTTTGGGTGTGGAGTTGTTTTTTGTATTAAGTGGGTTTTTAATTGGGGGAATTTTACTTAAACAGTTTGAAAAAAACGGTTATGCTCTCGACTTGGATGCTATAAAAAACTTTTGGGTAAGAAGGTGGTTTAGAACCCTACCCAATTATTATCTAATTCTGATTGTTTATATTTTGGTTTATTTTAATGATATGCCAGGAAGAATTTGGCGATATTTCTTTTTTGTTCAAAGTCTTTGGAACACACCTGCTGCTTTTTTTGACGAGTCTTGGAGTTTATGTATTGAAGAAATTTCTTATTTGCTTTCTCCAATTGTTTTAGCATTAAGTGCTTATTTGTTTGGCAAAAAGGGTAAAGGAAACCTTTCTTTCTTTCTTTGGGTAAGTATTGGTTTAATAGCTCTAACATCTATTCTAAGGGTAATCTACTGCAACTATTTTTTATTCTTTGGGCCAAATGAATCTTGGAACAATGCCGTTAGAGAGGTTGCCCTAATAAGACTTGATGCTATTTATTATGGATTTATAGCCGTTTATATTAGCAGAAAATATGCTGGCTTTTGGGAGAACAACAAAATGACGTTGTTTATTATTGGAACATTAGGAACATTGGGCTTAATGGCCTTCCAAAAACATCTTGTTTTAAATTATCCTGGCATGATTTCAGATTTGGTTTTCTTTACCCTTCTAAGTATTTGTATTGCTTGTTTGTTGCCTTATTTATCAAGTATCAAAACCACAAAATGGCAAAGCATGGCAAAGCCCATTACGGGGGTCTCCATTATTTCTTATTCATTTTACTTGGTTAATGGAGGACTTATCTCCATATCGTTACGACAATTATCAAACTGGGGCGAAGGATGGAGTGTAAGCGAAACAGGAATCATATATGTGTTGTATTGGATTACTTGTTTGGTAGTGTCGGCTCTTATTTTTGTGTTTTTTGAAAAACCTATGACCGACCTAAGAAATCGCTTTCATTAATCATATTTCATTAAATCTATATTTTTTTACATTTGCCTACCTCTGTTTAGTTTTCAGAGATTAAATATTATTTTACAAAATGAAAGGTTTTAAACTTAAAATGATTCCCGAACGCAGTGCTAAGCCACGCGAAAAGGGTTTGACAATGGTAATGGACAAAGGTCTTAGCATTAGAGAGGCTGAAGACATGATTTCGGTATCGGGTAATTATATTGATATTGTTAAGCTCGGTTTTGGAACTTCTTTTGTGTCGCCAAACCTTGAAGAAAAAATAAAACTATACCAAAAGAATGGCATTATTGTGTATTTTGGTGGCACTTTGTTTGAAGCTTATGTAGTAAGAAACCAATTTGACGATTATCTAAAGGTTTTGGAGCGATTTAAAATGACCCATGCCGAGGTTTCTGATGGCTCGATAGAAATGCCACATGATATAAAGCTTGATTTTATTGATAGGCTTAGCAATCACGTAACTGTGCTATCGGAAGTGGGAAGCAAGGATGTGGAAAAAATACTACCTCCTTACCAATGGATTGAACTGATGCAAACGGAGCTTCAAGCAGGTGCATGGAAAGTAATAGCCGAGGCTCGTGAAGCCGGAAATGTGGGTGTTTACAGAAGCAGTGGCGAGGTGCGTGAGGGTTTGGTACAAGAAATTTTAACCCAAATTCCTGAAGAAAAAATTATTTGGGAAGCACCACAAAAAGCCCAACAAACCTATTTTATCAAATTGGTGGGCGCCAATGTAAGTCTAGGAAATATCGCTCCAAACGATATCATTCCTATGGAAACCCTCAGACTCGGCTTAAGAAGCGATACTTTTGGCTTCTTTTTGGGCAAGGGTGTTAAGTACATGACCAAGAAAAAATAATTGAATGTAGAGCCCCAAACGTAAAGCAACTTGACAAATTTGTTATTAGACGTATTTTGCTATCACTTAATTAAATTTAGTTAGACTTATTATGACATTACAAGAACAAATAAATGCAGATATTATTACTGCAATGAAAGCCAAAGATGAAATTAGTCTTCGTGCACTAAGGGCTTTAAAATCGGCCCTTTTGCTAGCCTCTTCTGAGGCTGGTGCTAGTGATAAAATTGCAGATGAACAATCCATCAAAATTTTTCAAAAACTGGCCAAACAAAGAAAAGAGTCTTATGATATTTTCATGCAAAACGGAAGAACAGAATTGGCGGAAAAGGAAAAAGAAGAAATAGAGGTGATTGAAAAATACCTTCCTAAACAAATGAGCGAAGATGAAGTAAAACTGGCCCTTCAAGCAGTTGTTTCAGAAGCGGGCGCTTCGTCTGCTGCCGATTTTGGTAAAGTAATGCCTTTGGCAATGAAAGCATTAGGAGGCAAGGCTGATGGAAAAATAATTTCAAGCATTTTAAAAGAATTTCTTGCATAATTGTATATG
>CAIVPY010000499.1 GCA_903907885.1 uncultured Bacteroidota bacterium | reverse complement strand
AGTGATTAATGGCTATGATTATAATACTGGAGATCAGGCTGAACATTTACCCCAAGTGTATCAAATGTTTGATTCGTCATTATATCCTAGTGATTTTTTCTTGACAAATTATCATAACACATATACCGTAAGATATTTTTGGGTGCAACTGGTGTATTTTCTTTCTCATATCTTTAGCATCCGACTTACTTGTCTTATTTTATATTTCATCTGTATTTATTTTACCATTTTAGCTTGGACTAAAATCATTGAATTGTTTGGGTTAATCGAAGGAAATAAAGGCAAAAGTCAAACGTATGTGTTCCTTTCACTTTTATTGATTTTTATATTTGCCAATCCATTTACTTTAGGTGAAAATTATTTACTTGGAAAAATTTTTATTGGAAGCACCGTTGCCGAGTTGTTTGCAAGTTGGGGCATTTACTTGTTTTTTAGAGATAAAGCCATTTCTTCGGCCATGTTTTTAGCACTGTCTGTGTGGTTTCAAGCATTGGTAGGGTTGCAATTATTCTTAATTTTTGCAGGTATTTTATTTTTTACTTCCAATATAAAATACTCATTAAAAAGTATAGTTTTTTTAATCGCATTTTCTTTGGTATTCATCCTTTTTTCGTTGCCAATGCTTGCCCCGTTGTTGTATGCCCAAAATCAAAACAATGTAGGTTTGGAAAATGAGTTGTTTTATAATTTGCTCTATTTTAAAAGAGCACCTTGGCACTATGTTCCTGCTACTTTTCCAAAGTGGGATTACTTTACTTTTGTGGGTTTATTAATAGTTTCAGTATTAACTTTGTTTATTAGCAAGTCAAGCAAAATTAAAAAACAATTATTATGGATGTTTACAATTATTTTATCAGTTTGTGCCTTTTATTTTGTAGCATTTGAAACCAATCATTTTATGTGGATAGGTAAATTGCAATGGTTTAAAACAACAATATGGGTAAACGCTTTTGCATGTATAGTTATAGCCAATATTGCAAGTAATTATCTGCCTAATTTTGATTTTAAATTAATAAACAAATTGCTGATTCCATCATCAATAGGATTGTTTGCCTTTATGTTTTATTCCAATGCTTTTAGCCATTCTACAAAGTATGCTTTTCTAAATAATTCGCCTAAAACAGACCTTCAAAAACTACATTGTTTTATAAAAGAAAACACACCTAAAGAATCTCGTTTTCTTATTCCGATCGATAACGAAAGTTTTACAAGCGAAGCACAAAGATCTACTGTGGCAAGTTTCAAAGCAGTAGTACATGAGCCTTATTTTTTCATGAAATGGCAAAAAGTTTTGGAGCAATATTACTTAGTAGATTTCAAATCCAATACTTCACCTAAAATGCAAGCTATACAGAATTATTGCAACAATTACGACACTTTACAGTTTCTATATTACGACTATAGAATAGACAATATCAAAGAAAGTAAGATAATTCCTCAAATTAATAACAGAATCAAAACAATAGGCGATTGGACTTTATCCAAAGTGAAGTAAACTATTTAAGTTTAGAGGTAATCTCTTCGCTCAATGGTTTAACAGAAGAAGGGAAATAAGCCAACCAAGTGCCATTTTCATCAATCAAAAATTTATTAAAGTTCCATTTAACTTCAGTATCTGATTTATCATTTTCGGTCTTGTTGCAAAGCCATTTGTATATAGGATGTTGGTTTTTTCCTTTAACATCTATTTTTTCAGTTAAAATAAAACTAACTCCATAATTCTTTTTACAAAATGTTTGAATTTCTTCGACCGAACCCGACTCTTGGTAGCCAAATTGATTGCATGGAAATCCAATGATGACAAGTTTTTCTTTGTAAGTTTCATATAGCTTTTGTAAGTCTTGGTATTGCGGAGTGTAACCACATTCGCTAGCCACATTTACACACAATATTTTTTTACCTTTGAATTCACTCATGCTGATGGTTCGGCTTCCATCAAGACTTTTAATATTTAGGTTAAAAAACGCTTGGCTACTCATTTCATTTATGGTATTATTTTCGGCTACAATAGTTTTGCTTGCTCTTTTAAAACTGATAATGGCTAAACCCGCTAAAAGGATACCCGCTACGGCTATTAATTTTCTTTTCATATTCATATTTTATAAAGCTAATAGGGCTTCTTTTACTTCCTCCATTTGCCACTGAGGAGTTGAGGTAGCCCCACAAATACCTATGCTATCATTTTCGTCAAACCAAACTTTTTGCAGTTCGTCTTTGCTACTAATAAAGAAGGTGTTTGAATTGTGTTCTTTGCAAACATCATACAACACTTTGCCATTGCTTGATTTTACACCTGCCACAAAAACTATTTTATCATATTGTTTAGCAAAATCTCGTAATTGAATATCTCTATTACTCACTTGTCGGCACAATGTATCATTAAAATCAACTTCAATTCCCCTGCTTTCTAGTTCGGCTTTTAAGCCAAAAAGCTTTTTAGTGCTTTTGGTTGTTTGACTAAACAATTTTAGATTTTTTGGTAAATCATATTTGTCCAATTCATCAAAGGTTTCGATAACAATAGCTTCTCCATTGGTTTGCCCTGCTAATCCTTTCACTTCAGCATGTCCATGTTTACCAAAAATCATGATTTTTTCATCATCGTTGTATGCCTCTCGCACCCTGTTTTGCAATTTTAATACTACTGGGCAGCTTGCATCCACCAATTCAATATGGTTTTCGAGTGCAATTTTATAGGTTTCAGGAGGCTCTCCATGAGCTCTAATCAATACTTTTTCACCATGTATGCTTTTAAAATCATCGTGGTTGATAATTTGTAATCCTTTAGCTTTTAAACGAGCCACTTCCTCGTCATTATGCACAATATCGCCAAGGCAATATAATTTTCCTTCTTCATCAAGAATGCCTTCAGCCATTTGTATGGCAAAAACCACCCCAAAACAGAATCCCGAATTGTTATCAATTTCTACTTTTACATTCATTCCCTTGCAAAATTAACCAAATTTGCCTCAGATAGTTTATGAGCAAAATTTTATTCTACATTTGGGTTATAATATAGCTCGATATAACTTCACCTTTTGCTTAACGTTCAGCTGTTTTTATAAAAGTAAATATATTACTTTTTAACCCATTTTATATATTCCTCAGGGGTATCGATACTTTGTATTGATTTTTCATCATTAGGCAGTATTCTTTTTGTATGTACCGTCTTTAGATAATGTCTTAATGAGAAATTGTCTTTTTTAAAATACGTTTGTAAAGATATCGCACATTGTTTTTCGTAAATGGCTAATAGAGGCTCATCAAAGCCACTATTAGGATTGGTATAACAAACCACATCAACACTTTCTTCTCGCGCCTTTAATAAACCTAATAAATCCTCATAACACAGCATAGGATAATCGCATCCAACTACCAAAAGAGCAGCGTTGCTTATTTTTTCAAAGGCACTTATAACACCCGACATGGGTCCAGCATTTCCATACGTATCTTTATCAATAATACAATTGAAATTGTTAGGAATTTTATCTTTTTGTTGGTGATTACATGAAATAAAAACATCAGAAACAAGCTCTTTCATTAGGCTAGACATATATGCATATTGGGGCAAGGTATAATACTCAATAAAAGCTTTATCAACTCCCATTCTTTGGCTTTCCCCGCCACAAAGCACAATACCAACTAAAGGCTCTTTCAAAAATGTATTACGTTTCATTGATGCGGTAAAAATACAACTCTTTAAATAAATAATAATTTGATAAACCAAACATTTAGGCAACATTTCCTATATTTGAATAGATTTTACATATATGCAAATTCAATTCTTTGGCGCAGCTAGAACAGTTACAGGAAGTAAACATTTAATTACAAGCATTGATGGAAGAAAAATACTACTTGATTGCGGATTATTTCAAGGAAAGGGGGCTGAGTCTGGTGGTTTAAATAGGGCATTTGATTTTGAGCCGTCATCTATAGATTTTGTCATTCTATCGCATGCTCATATAGACCATTCGGGTAACATACCAAACTTAGTTAAACATGGTTTTACTGGATCTATAATTTGCACACCAGCTACCAAAGATCTTTGCAGCATTATGCTGGCGGATAGTGCACATATACAAGAAAACGATTTACGGTTTGTAAATAAAAGAAGGATTAAAAGAGGGGAAACCCCTCTTCAACCTCTATACACTGTTAAAGATGCCGAAAATTGTATACACCAGTTTGTAAGTGTTAAATACAATACAAAATATAAGGTTTGCAATGGCGTAGAGTTATTATTTACTGATGCCGGACACATATTGGGAAGTGCTGCTGTTAACCTTTCGTTTAACGAAAACGGTTTGACCAAACGATTGTGTTATACAGGAGATATTGGAAGATACAATGGCTCAATATTAAGGGACCCTCAAGCATTTCCACAAGCAGATATAGTTATTGCCGAATCAACTTATGGAGATAGACTGCATAGCGACATTTCCCTTAGCGAACAACAATTGTTTAATGTGGTGTATGATGCTTGCATTGAGAAAAAAGGAAAATTGATAATCCCTGCTTTTAGCCTGGGCAGAACGCAAGAAATAGTGTATGCCCTCGACCAAATGGAGCACAAAAAAATGTTGCCGCATATTAAAGTTTTTGTTGATAGCCCACTTTCTGTAAATGCCACTAATATTATGCGAGAGCATGAAGAGTGTTTTAATGAAGACATTCTTAAATACATGAAAACCGATGACAATCCATTTGGTTTTGGTAATTTAATTTATGTGCAAGATGTGGAAGAATCAAAACGATTGAATGATATAAAAGAACCATGTATCATCATTTCGGCTTCAGGTATGATAGAAGCTGGTAGGATAAAGCACCACGTAGCAAACAACATTGATAACCCTAAAAACACCATACTTATGGTGGGCTATGCAGAACCAAATTCAATCGGAGGTAAAATAAGAAGTGGAGCTAAAATTTTAAAAATTTTTGGCGAAGAACATCATGTAAGAGCCGATGTTGTTATCATGGATTCTTACAGTGCCCATGGCGATTATAATGAGATGATACAATACTTAAACTGTCAGGAAAAGGAACAGATACAACATTTGTTTTTGGTACATGGCGAATACGAGACTCAATTACATTATAAAAACAAACTACTAGATGTTGGTTTCAAAAACATCAGCATACCACTGCAGGGCGATATGGTGGAGGTGTAACTATTCTTTTAAATCAATACTTATTTGCTATTCTTTTGAATTTTTAAAAAATATGATACGCTCATTTCATATATTCTAACACTGAAGTCAGGGTACTAATAAGATTCTTTTGGGCTTGTGTAACATTTGTTGCGTTATAATAAATTCTTTTGCCACATATTTGAATCGAAAAATTAATTAATAATAAGTATGAAAGCAAACATGGGAACGGCAGACAAAGTAGTTAGAATCATTATAGCTATTGCTATTGCTGCACTTTATTTTTTAGGACAAATAACAGGAACTATTGCCATTATACTTATGGTTTTGGCCGTAATTTTTGTTGCCACTAGTTTTTTAAGTTTTTGCCCTTTGTATTTACCTTTTGGCATTTCAACTAAAAAGAAATAAGATCAACTTTTGGTGAAAGATTTTTGGAACAAAAGATTCAGTGAAAAGGAATATGTATATGGTACGAATGTCAATACATTTCTAGCACAACAATTACAAGGGCTCACTACATCAAGTATTTTATTTCCATGCGAAGGTGAGGGTCGCAATGCTATTTTTGCCGCTCAAAAGGGTTGGCAAGTGCATGCTTTCGACCAAAGTGAAAAAGGTAAAGAAAAAGCATTGGGCTTGGCAGATATAAAAAGTGTAGCTATTGACTATGTGATAGGCGATGCTTTAACTGTTGATTATCCGAATGAATCGTTTGATGTAATTGCGTTAATTTATGCTCACTTTCCTGATAATATAAGAAAAGAAATTCATCATAAAATTTGCGATTGGCTAAAACCTAATGGCACATTAATCGTTGAAGCTTTTAATCCCCGCCAATTAGCCAACACATCTGGTGGGCCAAAAGACACTTCGATGCTTTATACCAAAGAGATACTTTTGGATGACTTTATTTTATTAAAAACAAAAGAAATAAAATACGAAGAAATAACACTAAACGAAGGAGCTTATCATATAGGCAAGGCCGATGTAATAAGATATGTGGGGTTGAAATAAATATAATCAAACTGTAACATTTGTTGCATTTCGATTATTATT
>CAIVPY010000498.1 GCA_903907885.1 uncultured Bacteroidota bacterium | reverse complement strand
ATTAGGATTTTTATTTACCTAATTTAGAATTAATAAGTAACCCATTACTTCTTGTTAATTCTAAATTAATTAACAACATACAGTTATGGAAAAAGAAAGAAATAACCGAAGGGATTTCCTCAAATTCGGTTTCTTAGCTGCTGGACTTACGGCCGTAGGTACTGGTTTACAAAATGTACTTGCCGATGAAAATGATACTTGCAACAAAGTAAAGGTCCTTACCACTGATGGTAAAGTGGTAGAAGTATCCGAAGCAAATATGAATAAAGCAGAGGCCTGCTGCACCAATCCATCCACTCCAAGTGAATCAAGAGAAGGAATACCTGGTAAAAAGTTTATCATGGTGATTGATTTATCTAGATGTGGCCACGAACTAAAATGCCAGGATGCTTGCCAAAGATACCATCATTTGTCGGGCATGAATGTATGGCTAAAAGTATTTAAAATGCAAGATGGAGAAAACACTGCTCCTTATTGGATGCCTAAGCCTTGCATGCATTGCGACAAACCACCTTGCGTAAAAGTTTGTCCTGTTAGTGCCACCTTTAAAAGAGAAGATGGTATTGTGTTGGTTGATAACGAAAGGTGCATTGGATGTAGATTTTGCATGGCAGCTTGTCCTTATTCTACTCGATCGTTTAACTGGGAAGAGCCACAATTATTACATGAAAGTGTGGGCGATACCTATTCGCCAGAAACTGGATTTCCACAGAAAATTGGAACTGTAGAAAAATGTGACTTTTGCCCTGATATGTTAAAACAAGGAAAACTTCCTCATTGCGTTTCAGCTTGTCCCAATGGCGTTTTTTACATGGGTGATTTAAATGAAGACACGGTTTCAAATGGAGCCGAAACGGTAAGATTTAGCAAATTGATGAAAGACAAAGGTGGTTATAAACTAAATGAAATTTTGGGTACAGAGCCTAGTGTTTACTACCTACCAGCTGTTAAACGAATGTTCCCTTTTGAAGATGTAGTAATAAGCAATGAAAACAAGGATAAAGAAGGGTAGTCAATTCCAATTCACAAGAGTGTATGTAAATAAATAAACAATAGTTTGTAAAAATTTAATCCATTATATTATGGAAGAGCTTGACAAAAAAACAATAAGCGAATCTGACTCAATTCAGTTATTACACGAGTTAAATCACGATATTTTACCAAAGAAGTTTGGCATTATAGGTACCACTTGGACCATACTCCTTTGTGTTGGATTTTTCACCGGCATTTATTGCTACACCAATCAAATCAGAGATGGTTTAGCAATAACGGGAATGAGAGATTTTGTGTTCTGGGGAATTTATATTTCAAACTTTGTTTTTTTTGTAGCCATCAGTTTGGTTGGTTCGCTAATTACTGCAGTGCTTCATCTTTTAAATATACCTTGGCGAGCACCCTTGTCAAGGCTATCAGAAGTGATTGCGGTTTCGGCAATTACTTTTGCGGGTCTGATAATTATTGTTGACATGGGGCGCCCTGATAGGATGCTAAACTTGGTTCTTCATGGTAGAATTCAATCTCCAATTGTTTGGGATGTAATGGTAGTTTCTACCTACATGACGCTAAGCTTACTGCTTCTTTATTTTCCACTTCTGCCTGGTATTGCATATTGTAGGGATCATTTAAAAGGAATACCCAAATGGCAACATAAAATGTATAGTATCCTTTCTTTAGGATGGAAACATAAGCCTGAACAATACAATATTGTTAATAAAGCAGTTACAATATTATCAATCATAATAATACCGGTTGCTCTTTGCATACATACCGTTACTTCGTGGTTATTTGCAAGTACATATAGACCTGGTTGGGATAGTACAAACTTTGGTGCATACTTTGTTTCGGGTGCTTTTCTTGTTGGTTCAGGCGGCGTGGTTGCGGGCATGTATATTCTTAGGTTGTATAACAAGTCGTTTGAGAAATACCTTACCAATGAGCATTTCGATAAGATGGGCAAGTTATTGGTTCTTTTAGCCATGGTGTATGCCTATTTTTCAATAAATGAATATCTTATTCCAGCATATAAAATGAAGGGAGAAGAAGCACATCATCTTAATGAATTATTTACTGGCTATTATGCTCCAATGTTTTGGTCTGTACAATTTTTTGGCATGTTTCTCCCCATTTTCGTTCTAATTTTCAGAAAAGGTAGAAAACCTTTACCCATGTTTATTATGGCAATTTGTGTAATAATTGGTGCATGGTTTAAAAGGTATTTAATTGTTATTCCTTCTATGTCTTTTTTACCAGTTCAAGAAATTCCTGAAGAATGGAAACATTATACCCCAACATTGCAAGAATGGGCTATCACACTCGGGTCATTGGCAGGTGCTTTACTAATAGTAACTTTTTTTGTGCGGTTTTTTCCTATCATTTCCGTTTGGGAAGTGGCTGAAGAAAAAGGTGTTTCTCATGATATTATTTATGAACATTTACATGAAGGCGATGAAAAATAACATACCAGATTATAATTCGAAATCGAGGCATCTAAAATTTTTTAGTTTCCTTGCAATGCTTGCTTTTCTATTTAATTATTCAACGGCAATTTCTCAAACCAAAAAACCATCCTCTGCCAAGCATACTTTTAATATTAGGATGAATTATATCTCATCCAATGGCTTTAGGAGTGTTAGTATTACATTAAGCAAGTACGAAGACGGAAAAGCACTGCCAGTTGAGAACTTAAAATCCCCAGTTTTTCTTTATTTAAACGAAGTTAAAGATTATGATTCCAAAGATGGTACTGGCAGAATCAGTAAAGCATATGTGAATAAAGAAGGTGAAGGAACATTTAAATTTCCTAAAAATTTTGATTCTGCTACTTCCAATTTACATACCTATAAATTTATTGCTAAAATGGAATCAGATTCCATTTATGAAAATGCTGAAAAGGAAATAGAAATTTTAGATGCAAAAGTGCTGCTTGAATACTCGGTTGTTGATTCGATTAGTTCAGCTACGGCATATTTATTAGAATGGAAAGACAATCGCTATGTAGCAGTTCCAGAAGTTGAATTGAAATTATGTTTTAAAAGAGCAT
>CAIVPY010000497.1 GCA_903907885.1 uncultured Bacteroidota bacterium | reverse complement strand
TCTGGTGATATTGGTGCGTATTACAAAAACAAATTTAAATATGAAGGTAAAAAATTCGATTATGGTATTGGATTAAGTATTAGTAATATTGGTTCAAAGCTTACATACACGAGCGCACAATACGAAAATTATATTCCCATCAATTTAAGATTATCTACTTATACAAATCTTGAAATTGATAAGTATAACTCAGTAGCTTTCTTATTAGATTTTAATAAATTATTAGTGCCAACACCACCCGTATATTTAAAAAAGGCTAACTCAATATACGACTCATTAGGGCACGATAATAAACCAGTTATCAAAAGCGGACAAGATCCTAATGTTCCTGTAGTTCAAGGTATGTTTCAATCCTTTTATGACGCCCCAGGAGGTGTTAGTGAAGAGTTGGATGAAATTAACATTTCGGCAGGTTTAGAATATTGGTACGAGAAACAATTTGCACTTCGGGGAGGATATTTTCACGAGCCTCAATCTAAAGGAAATCGCCAGTACGCTACTGTTGGTATTGGTTTAAGATACAATGTATTTGGTTTAGATGTGGCTTATTTGTGGCCTTTTCAACAACGACATCCTTTAGAAAATACGCTTCGATTTACTTTGCTCTTTGATTTTGAAGCTTTTGCTAGCCAAAAAGACCAAGACAAAAAGGAAAAGAAAAACAACGAAAATGATGACTCACCTAAAGAATAAATGATGAGAATAGGATTTGGTTTTGATGTTCATCAACTGTCAGAAGACAGAGAGTTTTGGTTGGGTGGGATAAAAATTCCTGCAGCTAAAGGCATACTAGGGCATAGCGATGCAGATGTATTGCTTCATGCTATCTGCGATGCTGTTTTCGGAGCTTTGGCTTTAGGGGATATTGGAAAACATTTTCCCGATACCGACCAAAGTTTTAAAGGCATTGATAGTAAAATTCTGCTAACAAAAACTATAGAGCTTATTCATCAAAAAGGATATCGAATAGGTAATATTGACTCTTCAGTGGTGCTTCAACAGCCTAAGATAATGCCCTATGCTGACGATATGCGTGGGTGCATTGCATCACTTTGCCACATTGGTATCGATGATATTTCAATCAAAGCAACCACCAACGAGAAGATGGGATTTATTGGTCGCGAAGAAGGCATAGTGGCTTATGCTGTGGTATTATTGTTAAAGTAATATAACCAGAATATACAAAAGCAAAATACAGAAGTTAGCTATTATTAAAAGAAGAATTACGATATGAAATTAAGCATTGTCATACCTGCATACAACGAAGCCGAATCAATCGGTGAAACTCTTCATGCAATATATGACAAACTAAAAACCACCAATATCAATCATCAAATATTGGTTATAAACGATAATTCAAAAGATAACACCTTAGAGGTAATTTCAAGTTTGCAAAAACTCATTCCAACCCTTGAGGTTATTACCAATAAAAGCCCAAATGGCTTTGGATATGCAGTGAGGGTTGGTTTAGAAAATTTTGATGGAGATTGTGTAGCGGTGGTTATGGCTGATTTAAGCGACTCACCTGACGACATAGTGCGTTTCTATCACAAAATGCAAGAAGGCTATGATTGTGTTTTTGGTACTCGCTGGAGCAAAGGGGGTAAAGTGTATGATTACCCAACTCATAAACTGTATTTGAATCGTTTTTTCAATAACATTGTTCGACTGTTATTTGGCATAAAATACAATGACATTACAAATGCTTTTAAAATGTATAAGCGAGAAACCATCCAAGGTATTCAACCTTTTTTATCGCCTCATTTTAACCTCACGGTCGAGTTGCCTTTAAAAGCCATTATTCGTGGCTACACTTACACTGTTTTGCCTAACTCGTGGACAAACAGAAAACATGGTGTAAGTAAGCTTAAAATTAGAGAAATGGGTAGTCGGTATTTCTTTATTTTGTTATACTGTTTAATAGAAAAGTTTTTTGCCCGTGGCGACTTTAATAAAAAATGGGATTAGGTTTTGAAATCATAAGTGTTCTATATATACATCAAAAAGCCTTTATTTTCTAAAGTAATTTTATGCAAGCAGAAAAAAATGACTGTACAAACCGAAGTGTGGAAGGCCAGTCAGAAATTTCGGACTGTATATCTTTAATTGATTTTATGCAAGCAGAAAAAAATGACTGTACAAACCGAAGTGTGGAAGGCCAGTCAGAAATTTCGGACTGTATATCTTTAATTGATTTTATGCAAGCAGAAAAAAATGACTGTAC
>CAIVPY010000496.1 GCA_903907885.1 uncultured Bacteroidota bacterium | reverse complement strand
CGTCATTGCGAACGCTAGTGAAGCAATCTCAAACAAGGAGACTGCTTCGTGCCTCGCAGTGACGGGTCGTGTGCACATCAATGACACGCAGTATTTTGACAACGTGCCGCAAATAGCTTGGGACTTTTTTATTGGTGGTTATCAGCCAGCACAAAAATGGCTCAAAGACCGCAAGGCAAGGAAACTGGAATTTGATGATATTTTACACTATCAGAAAATTATTGTTGCATTATCGGAAACGGATAGATTGATGAAGGAGATTGATAAAATTGAAATTGGTTAACAAGCATTATGGAAAAAATTACCAAAACACATTATTTGAGAATTGACCATAGAGCTGTAAGCCTTAATATGACAATAAAGGGTTTGACTGAAACTATTGCTACTCTTAAAAATCAAATTAATGAAATTCATTGGTATGACGGAGATTGGTTTATGGAAGAAAGTGAACCAATTTACGGTCTTGCTTTTATTGCATTTCAAAACTACATAAATGGAAGTATTAAGGATTTTTCAGATGACTTGAAAGCAAAGGAAACATATTATAAACTTGAACAAAAAACCAATAGCAATACAAAATCAAAAATTGAACTCATAATTGGACTTGCGAATTACATTAAGCATAAAGAAGAAGGAACTCCCCTAACTATCTGTAGTCTGAAGCCAAGCCAATAGCAAAGAGACTGCGGATAATACATGAAACAAGAGTTTGCAACTCAGTAAATACGAATGTTTGTATTGTCCTTATAAACTCCCAAAACAGAAATATTTACTATAATTAACATTTAGTAAAATATTAAGCATCGTATTTAATATTTTTACCGCATGAAAAAATCATTAGCCATACTAGTCTTTACCTTGGCCTTTTTTACCAATGCCCAAAGCCAATATCTGCGAAAAGACAACATGCAGAATTTTGTTTATTTTTTTGATAATGGTTTTGATAAAATTGACTTAACCCAAACTTTAGAAATTAGTCGTGCTTTTTTCACACGAGGCACGCCTCGTCTTTTTATGGTTACCAAAAATGCAGGTTACAACGAATCGAAACGCAACTTGGTGCAATCGTACACAGCTTTTGTAAGAGACGAAAACAATCAAAACTTAAAGGTTTTTACGATGAAAACCCCCATACTAACCAAGGAGCTTCAAACCTATATTTTTGGTTGCAAACCCGGTTCTAGTATCATGTTCAGCGAGGTTAGATTGAGTGTTGTAGAAACAAATCCAACTCCAGACAAAACAAATAAACCCGCAGCTTTTTATATTTACTTGAAATAAAAATTTAAGTTTGCACCCATGAAAGTAGGCGTATTAATTTTTCCAGGTTCCAATTGCGATAAAGATGCGATTTGGGCATTTCAAAACATGTTTGGTCAAGAAGTGGTTGAATTGTGGCACAAAGACACCGACTTGCAAGGTGTTGATTTGGTTTTTCTACCTGGAGGTTTTAGCTATGGAGATTATTTGCGCAGTGGAGCCATAGCTCGCTTTTCGCCTATTATGCAAAGCGTTATTGATTTTGCAAACAAAGGTGGTTTGGTTTGGGGTGTTTGTAATGGTTTTCAAATTTTGTGCGAAAGCGGTTTGCTCCCCGGGGCTTTGTTACATAACGATCATCAAAAATTTAATTGCAAAAATGTTTATTTGACTTGTGAGAGCAACCATTCGCGCATAACTAATAAAATTACGCCTCAATCGGTGCTTCAAATACCTATTGCACATGGAGAAGGTAGATTTTACTGTGATGAATCTACACTGACTACACTTAAAACCAATGACCAAATTTTATTCAAATATTGTGATGTCAATGGAAATATTTCAGATGAAGCAAACCCAAATGGTTCATTAGAAAACATTGCTGGTATTTGTAATGCAGGAAGAAATGTATTTGGTATGATGCCTCACCCTGAAAGGGTTGTGGATGCTGATATATATAATACTGATGGGCGAATTTTGTTTGAAAGTTTACTTCAAATGGTAGAGGCTTAATAACTATTCCAACACATCACCTCTAAGTAATCTATATCTTTTTCTTGCTTCAGTTAAGAAGAAACTTCCAGTGTATTTCTCAATAAATTGCTCATAGAGTTGCTTGGCTTTATCCTTGTTATTTAGTTTCTTTTCATAAAGTTCGGCAAGGTTGAAGAGTGCATTATCACCTAAAATATCGCTACCGTGCTCATTTACAACAATATTATAGAATTTCTCAGCTTCTGAATAGTTTTTCTTTTTCACAAAAATCTGAGCTTTTTTGAAGTAAATATCATCAGTAAGTGCATGTTTTGGAAATAACAAATTGATGCTATCAAGGATTTGTAGAGCCACATCCGTTTTGTTTTGGTAATAGTTTAAATCAGCCCTTGAAAACATTTTTAAGGCGTCTTCTATACTATCAACCGTATTGTCTTGAATAAGTAATGACAACTCTAGGGCGTTGTTAGCAATCAACTGGGTTGTAACTGTTTTTAAAACATCCAATTGGGCCTTCGCCCATTCAAACTCGCCAATATAATAGCTTAACTTAGCATTTCGAAGTTTGGCCTCCTGACCAATTGGTTCTTCCATATACTCCTTATCCACTTGCCCATAAAGGAGCATGGCATCCCACACCTCACCTTTTAAAACATACAAATCTCCAAGCTCCAATTTGCACTCTGCCTTAAATTTGTTTTCAGTTCTTGGCGCATTAATAAGTTCGCTAAAATTAGCCATGGCCGATTGCATATCATTCAAATAATAAGCCTGAAGCCTTGCCAATTCCCTCTGAGCATTTTGTGTAAATGGATTTTTATCAAATTCATCTAAAAAGGCTTTATAGTTGGTTTCAACAATTTTAAGGTCTGTATCTGTGTAATTGCTGTTTAATATTTTTCTTCTTTGTGCTTCAAGAATTCCCATTTTAGCCATGGTGTAATTGTTTTTGTCTTTACCCATCAGCACCACCTGATTAAATATATTTACAGCCGCATCATAATACTCATTTGATATAGCTAAATTACCTAATTCTATTAGTCTTGATCCTTCTTCTTTGAATTTTTTATCTAATGATTTGGCTTGAAGCAGAGCATTGTCAAAGTCTTTTTTCTGCACATACATCCAAACCAACATTTCATAAAAAATGGGATTCTCAGCTTGGGTTTTGGTGCGTTTTAGCAAGGCAGATTTAAGCAAATCGAACTCGGCAGGTTTTTGAATATAATTTTGAAAATAGCCTTGAACATCATCCAACAACTTTTCGTCAATACTCATGCTGTTCAAATACTCTTCAATCATTTCCTTCACTTTTCCAGTCTCACCATACAGATTTCCTAGTTCTGTTGAATATGCCAAATTGCTTCCTTGCATTTTTCTGCCTTTCAAATAGGTTTCAATGGCATATTCTTTTTCGCCCCTTTTAATAAAAGCATTAGCTGTTTCGTTAATTTGTTCTCCTTCAAGTTTCAGTTTCTTAATAATATCATCAAACTGCTGTTTGGCTTTGTCTGCTCTGCCAAATTTTTTCATCACATAGCCTAAATCTACCGTATAGTAAGGGTTTCGGTCATTTTTTCGAATTTGTTTTTTTACTAATTTTTCAGCCTCATCAGCTTTGCTAAGGTTGAAATAACACGAGAGTAGATTATCGTAGAAGTATATGGATTGGGGGGTTTTGTTAAATAACTTTTCATACACATCAGCAGCTTTGTCAAACTCGTTGTTGCTAAAATACTGAGATGCCAATTGTTCGTCTTTAACCTGCCCGAAAGAAAACAAGCCATAAATTACAAATAAAATAGTAATGAAGATTTTAATAGATACTTTCATCAATTAATTAAAAAATAAAAATGCTAAATTAGGTGTAATGGACAATTTGTAATTATTTTTTTGCTATTTAGGCTTAATCATACAATTGGCTTACTGTTTAATTTCTGCTTTTTTGGGTGAGCTTATTTAAAGCATTGCATTCATAATCAAGCAAAATTCAACAAATTTTTATACTTCATTTTAGTTTAAATATTGAAATGATTGCACGGGTTACTATTTAGAATCAATTTAAATAACTCTCAAGTGAATTAAATCATTTTTATAAATTAGCCCTAAGGGTTTACTTTCGCCCTACTTTTAATAAAATTAAAAATTAATTATATAACACAATGAATTGGTTTACCAAAATGTTTAACTCATCCATCGGCCAGAAATTAATCATGGCTTTAACGGGTTTGTTTTTATGTTCTTTTCTTATCATACATATGGTAGGAAATTTACAATTATTCAAAGCGGATTCAGGTCTTGCATTTAATAGATATGCAGCTTTTATGACGACTAATCCACTCATCAAAACGGTATCGTATTTATTGTATTTTTCTGTTTTGTTTCATGCATTCAAAGGCATTTGGTTGGTTATGAGAAACAAAAAGGCACGCCCTATTCAATACGATATGGTAGATGGAAAAGCAAACAGCCATTGGGCTAGCCGTAGTATGGGTTTATTAGGAACTATCATTTTAATTTTCATTGTAATACACATGACAAATTTTTGGGCTGAATATAAATTCGGCCATGTGCCATATGCTAGATATACTGAAGATATTCAAACTGGTGACATGCTTGAAGTAGCAGAAATGCCTGCTAGTTTCACTATGGCTCACAAAATGGAAGAAGTTATTAATGGAAGAGAAAGAATAGTTTTCGTTAAAGACTTATACAAAGAAGTCAGTGTAGAGTTTAAAGAAGAGTGGTGGTTAGTTGCATTGTATGTATTGTCTATGGCAGCCCTATCTTTCCATTTGATTCATGGTTTCAAATCTGCATTTCAAACATTGGGTATCAACCATAAAAAATACAATGGACTTATTCATTTTATAGGTATTTGGTTCTTTGGAATCATCATTCCAATAAGTTTTGCGGCTATGCCACTTTATTTCATGTTTAAATAATCAGTAAATTTAACATTCATGTCAAAATTAGATTCAAAAATTCCAGAAGGAGCCATTGACCAAAAGTGGACCAAGTATAAATCAAGCGTTCCATTAGTTAACCCTGCCAATAAGCGTCATTTAGAAGTGATAGTTGTAGGCTCGGGTTTAGCTGGATCTGCGGCAGCTGCAAGCTTAGCCGAAATGGGTTATAGCGTAAAAGTATTTTGTTTTCAAGATAGCGCCAGACGTGCCCACTCGATTGCTGCTCAAGGAGGTATCAATGCTGCTAAAAACTATCAAAATGATGGCGACTCAGTTTACCGTTTGTTTTATGATACCATCAAAGGTGGTGACTATAGAGCAAGAGAAGGAAATGTGCATCGTTTAGCTGAAGTAAGTGGTAGCATCATCGACCAATGTGTGGCACAAGGTGTACCTTTTGCTCGCGAATACGGAGGATTGTTGAGTAACCGTTCATTCGGTGGAACACAAGTGCAACGTACTTTTTATGCAGCTGGTCAAACTGGTCAACAATTGCTTTTAGGTGCATATTCAGGTTTAAATCGTCAGATTGGTTTGGGTAACGTGAAAATGTATGCCCGCCACGAGATGCTAGATATTGTAAATATAGATGGCAAATGCCGTGGTATCATTGCCCGCGACTTAGTTACAGGTAAATTAGAGCGTCACTTCGGTCATTCTGTATTATTATGTACAGGTGGTTATGGTAATGTGTTTTATTTATCAACAAATGCCATGGGTAGTAATGTAACAGCAGCATGGAAAGCCCACAAACGTGGTGCTATGTTTGCCAACCCTTGCTATACACAAATTCACCCAACTTGTATTCCTCTTTCAGGCGACCATCAATCAAAATTAACTTTGATGAGTGAGAGTTTGCGTAACGATGGAAGAATCTGGGTTCCTAAGAAAAAAGAAGATGTAGAAGCCATCAGAGCAGGTAATAAAAAAGGAAGCGATATTGCAGAAGATGATAGAGATTACTACTTAGAAAGAAGATACCCAGCATTTGGTAATTTAGTGCCTCGTGATGTGGCTAGCCGTGCAGCTAAAGAAAGATGTGATGCCGGTTATGGTGTAAACAAAACAGGTGAAGCGGTTTACCTTGATTTTGCTAGCAACATGAAATATAAATATGGCAAACAGGTAGCTACTCAAAAAGGTATTAGCAACCCTACTGAAGCTCAACTAACCGAGTTTGGAAGAGAAGTAGTGAAAGAAAAGTATGGTAACTTGTTTGATATGTACAAACAAATAACCGGTGAAGATCCTTATGAAATTCCTATGATGATTTATCCTGCGGTGCATTACACAATGGGTGGACTTTGGGTAGATTATAATTTAATGACCAATATCGAAGGTTTATATGCTTTAGGTGAAGCTAATTTTTCAGACCATGGCGCTAATCGCTTAGGTGCATCTGCATTGATGCAAGGTTTGGCAGATGGTTACTTTGTAATTCCATATACAATTGGTGCTTATTTATCTAAAGAAATTGGTACAAAAGCCATTCCTACAGATAAAGAAGAATTTGCTAAAATCGAAAAAGAAGTAAGCGATAAAATTACCCAATTGTTTGCTATTAAAGGTACAAAATCTGTTGATCATTTCCACAAACGCTTAGGTAAGGTAATGTGGGAAAAATGCGGAATGGCTCGTAACAAAGAAGGTTTGGAATGGGCTATTACTGAGATACAAAAAATAAGAGATGAGTTTTGGAAAGATGTTCGTGTACCAGGTGAAGCTAATGAGTTTAATCCGGAATTGGAAAAAGCAGTTCGTGTAGCTGATTTCTTAGAGTTAGGCGAATTGATGTGTAAAGATGCTTTGCATAGAAACGAAAGCTGTGGCGGTCATTTTAGAGAAGAGTTTCAAACAGAAGAAGGAGAAGCAATGAGGGATGATGATAACTTTAAATACGTAGCTGCTTGGGAAATGAAAGAAATGGGCAATTGGGAACTGCACAAAGAAGATTTGGTTTACGAAAACATAAAAATTGCACAACGTTCTTACAAATAACAATAGAAAAAGAATTATAACAATGAGCGGAAATATGAACTTAACACTAAAAGTGTGGAGACAAAAAAATACCAACGACAAAGGTAAATTTGAAACCTATAAGGCTGAAAATATCAGTCCTGATATGTCGTTTTTAGAGATGTTTGATGTGGTAAACGAGCGCCTTATTGTTGAGGGTAAAGAGCCCATCGCTTTTGATCACGATTGTCGTGAGGGGATTTGTGGGGCTTGTAGTTTATACATCAACGGCAGACCACATGGACCTAATAATGGTGTTACAACCTGTCAATTGCACATGCGAAGTTTTAAAGATGG
>CAIVPY010000495.1 GCA_903907885.1 uncultured Bacteroidota bacterium | reverse complement strand
GATATATATTTTTAAAATCTATTTTTAAGGAAAAAAAATTAATTCTTGAATTGAACGAATTTCAAGATGTGATGAACGAGCATTCTACCAATTTTATGCAAACGCTCAGAAATAATATTGAAAACAAATATTTGACGGAGAAAATATTACCACGAGTGGATGTTTGTATAACAATGACAAAAGTATTAGAAAACTATTATCGACAATTTACCACATCCAACAAAAACATCGTTTTTTATCACCTACCTATGTCGGTTGATTTATCTCGGTTTAATTTTGAAGATGTCAAAGAAGAGCCATATTTAAGACCTTATATTGCCTACACAGGTTCGAGCAGTTTTTCAAAAGACGGTATAGATATTTTAATTAAATCTTTTGAACAGATTGCCTCAGTATTTAAAGAACTTAGGTTGTATATAGCTGCATTTTGGGAGGTTGATGGAGAGAGAATGATGCAGTTGATAGATAATAGTAAATTTAAAGATAGAATAATTTACCTAGGTTCAATTGATAGAGATAGGGTTCCTTCACTGTTAAAAGGTGCAAAAGTATTGGTATTGCCAAGACCAGATTCCAGACAAGCGCAAGGAGGATTTCCAACCAAATTAGGCGAATATTTAGCATCCTCAAATCCTGTTTGTGTTACCCATGTGGGCGAAATTTCTCTGTACCTTGAAAATAATAAATCCGCATATATTGCCAAACCAGGAAATGTAGATTCGTTTGCCGAAATACTCAAAAAGGCACTAAGCAATGATGATGAATCTAAAACAATTGGACTAAACGGAAGGCATGTTGCCGAAAAATATTTCGATAAAGATAAGCAAGGAGAGGAATTATTTAAATTTCTGTCTAATTTATAAATTCAAATGTTATGATAAAAAACAAAAAATTACTGATTACAGGTGGAACCGGTTCGTTTGGAAATGCAGTTTTAAACAGATTTCTACATACCGATAATTTTAATGAAATCCGCATATTTTCTCGTGATGAAAAGAAGCAGGATGATATGAGAAATCTATTGAAGAGTGATAAATTGAAATTTTATATTGGTGATGTAAGAGATTATAGCAGTGTGGAAAGAGCCATGCGTGGTGTAGATTATGTTTTTCACGCTGCAGCATTGAAGCAAGTGCCATCCTGCGAATTTTTCCCATTAGAAGCCACAAAAACAAACGTTTTTGGTACACAGAATGTAATTGATGCAGCTGGCGTAAATAAAGTGAAAAAGGTAATTTGTTTGAGTACCGATAAGGCTGCTTATCCAATTAATGCCATGGGAATTTCAAAAGCCTTGATGGAGAAAGTAGCCATAGCTGCTTCTAGAAATTTAAGCGATACCACGGTTTGCCTCACTCGCTATGGCAATGTGATGGCTTCAAGAGGGTCTGTTATTCCTTTGTTTTTAAAACAAATAAAAAAGGGAGAACCACTTACCATTACCGACCCCAATATGACTCGATTCCTTATGTCGTTAGACGAGGCTGTTGAACTTGTGTTGTTTGCCTTTGAACATGGTAATCCAGGAGATTTGTTTGTAAATAAGGCACCCGCTGGTACCATCAGAGACTTGGCTCAGGCAATTAAAGAATTGTGTAATGCTGATAATGAAATTAAGATTATAGGTACTAGACATGGAGAAAAATTGTATGAAACCCTATGTACCCGTGAAGAGATGATGAAGGCAGAAGACATGGGTGAATTTTATCGAATACCTGCTGATAACAGGGATTTAAATTATGCTCAGTATTTCTCGGAAGGCGAACAAGATGTTTCTAAAATTGAAGATTATCACTCGCATAACACCACCCAACAAGGTGTTGAAGGAATGAAAGAATTACTTCTTAAACTACCATTTATAAAAAAAGAAGTATTGGGTGATTTAACTATTGGTCACCTTGCTGATTAAACAATTTTTAGAATGAATTTTTCAATCATCACAGGAGGAATTTTTAAAGACAATAGAGGAAGCATTAGCCATGTGAATGATTTTGACATGGAAAAAATCAAACGATTTTATGTTGTAGAAAATACACTTGAAAATCCTAAGAGGGCTTGGCAAGGACATCAGTTTGAATCGAAGTGGTTTTTTGTTTTAAAAGGCAGTTTTTTGGTTGGTTTAGTACAACCAGATAATTGGGAAAATCCTTCTAAAGATTTGAAAGTTGAAACATTGGTTTTAAAAGATTCTCAAAGTGATATTTTACACATTCCTTGTGGTTATGCAAATGGCATTGTATCATTAGAGCAAGGGTCTAAATTGTTGGTTTTTTCAGATTTCGATATCGAAAAAGCCGCAACAGATAATATTAAATTTGATATACATACTTGGCCATTATAAAACCAATATCTAATAACCGAATGCTGAAAGCTGATTGCTGAAAGTCAATACCAAATACAATATGATAAAAATAGGAATTACAGGACAAGCAGGTTTTGTAGGAAAACATCTTTATAACACACTAGGCTTGTTTAAAGAAAAGTATGAAAGAGTGGATTTTGATAAATCATTCTTTGATGATAATAATGCTTTAGATGCTTTTGTTAAAAGTTGCGATGTAATCGTGCATTTGGCAGCTATGAACAGACATAATGATGCCAATGTTATTTACAATACAAACATTGAATTGGTAACTAAACTCATTGCCTCACTTGAAAGAACTTCTTCGAAGGCTCATGTGTTGTTCTCATCTTCTACTCAGGAAGAAAGAGACAACCTTTATGGTAAATCCAAAAAAGAGGGTAGAGAATTATTTATTGATTGGGTTAAAAGAAATGAAGCACAGTTTACTGGGCTTGTAATACCAAATGTGTTTGGATCTTTTGGACATCCTTATTACAACTCTGTGGTTGCTACTTTTTGCCATCAAATTTCGCATGGAGAAACACCTAAGGTTGATTCAAATGGAAATATTAATTTGATATATGTAGGTGAACTTATTTCTGAATTTATCAAACATATTGATGAAGCGACTAGTAAGAGCAGTTTTGTCGAAACATTTATTATCAAGCATAACCACGAAATTACAGTACTTGATTTATTAGATAAGATTACAACTTTTTATAACGAGTATCAGAAGAGTGGAATTATTCCAGAATTGAAATCATTCGAACTTACTACTAACTTTCGCAGTTCAAAACAGATTCTTAAATTTGTAAATACCTTGTTCAAGGAGGAAATAAAAGAGGGG
>CAIVPY010000494.1 GCA_903907885.1 uncultured Bacteroidota bacterium | reverse complement strand
TCCGTCCTTTTGATTCAATAGAATGGATAGAGCGGGAGTCTTATTTTGTGATACAAAACAAAGAGAATATTGAAATGGTGGAAGATGGGATACATTTTGTAAAATTGAGTTTTCCTATATCAAATGGAAGGAAATGGAAAGGTAATATGTTTAACGATTTGGTCCCCGAAACCTACGAATACCAATCGGTTGGAGTGCCATTTAGCATAGGTGATAGTACATTTAATCAAACTGCCACCGTTACTTTCAGTACTCAGAATGCCATTGAAGAAATTGATAAAACAGCAGTTTACCAAAAAGATTTTGGGCTCATTTTTTCTCAGAATACTTACATCAATACCCAAGAAAATAAAAAATCAGGCTTTAAAGTGAGTATGAAAATTAGGTATTAATTTTAACTAAATTTTATTCGATAAAAATTCAAACTAAAACGTGTTTCAATGTAGTCAAATTTACATTTTATCAGATTTTTGAATTAAATCTTTATTTTGCGTGATAAAATTTATTATTCATACTTTTTTATTTTGTATAATATGTATAAAACCAGTAAGCTCTGGATATTTGTTTTTGTCCTTATTCAAATCGTAAGCGTTCATTTTTCAAAGGTAAAAGCACAGTTGGCAGGGGGTATCAATATTCAAAACCTTGCAACTGTGAAGGTAGATGACCTAAGCGATGACCAGATATTCAGTTTTTGGTCAAGGATGAAGTCAAGCGGATTAAGCATGAATCAATTGGAAGCAGAAGCTTCTAAGCGCAAGATGCCAGTGGCTGAATTTGCTAAACTGAAACAAAGAATAGAAAATATCAATAGCCAACAAAATACCCCAGCTGCTATGGGTGCTGGTGGTAGGTCTTACTTAGGAAATGCTCAAGAGGAGAAAGATAAAACAGCTGATATGGCTTTTGCTTCTCTCAAACCAAAGATTTTTGGAGCAGAGTTATTCTCGAATAAAAATTTGAGTTTTGAGCCTAACCTAAAAATGGCCACTCCCCTTAATTATCAATTGGGTCCAGATGATGAATTGATAATTGATATCTATGGTTTTTCGGAAGAAACATACAATGTAAAAGTAAGTCCTGATGGTTTTGCAAGGCTTCCTTATGCAGGTCCTGTGCAGGTTTCGGGTTTAACAGTTGACCAAGCCAAAAGGAAAATTATTCAAAATCTTAGTAAGACCTATGATAGAATAAATACGGGTGAGACAAAGGTTAGTGTAACACTTGGAAATATTAGAAGCATCAAAGTAATTATTGTAGGAGAGGTGAACTTGCCAGGAACCTACACGCTTCCTTCTTTGGCTACAGTGTTCAATGCTCTATATGCTTCAGGAGGCCCTGGGAACAATGGATCTATGAGGAATATCAAAGTTATAAGAGATAATAGAACGGTTTCAACTTTAGATGTCTATGAGTTTATGTTGAATGGAGATGCCAAGGGAAATATCCGTTTGCAAGACCAAGACATCATCAAAGTGGGTAGTTATCAAAGTAGGGTAGAGCTAAAAGGCCAAGTGAAACGTGAGGGTTTGTTTGAAATAACTAAAAATGAAAGCATCAAAGACGTATTGAATTTTGCAGGTGGATTTACAGATAATGCCTATAGAGAAAGGATAAAAGTTATACGTAATACAAGTAAGCAAAAAAGTGTAGCGGATGTGTCTTCTGATTTGTTTGGTATGTTCACCCCAAAGAGTGGTGATGTGTATATTGTCGACAATATTTTAGATAGGTATGAGAATAGGGTACAAATAAATGGTGCTGTATTCAGACCAGGGTTTTATGCTTTGGAAGAGGGATTAACAGTTTCTAAATTAATCAAAAAAGCAGAAGGTTTGAGAGAAGATGCCTTTATGACTAGAGCTATCATATATAGATTGAAGGAAGATAATACATTGGAGGTTTTGTCTTTTAATACCGCAGATATTGTAAGCGGAAAAGCAAAAGATGTTTTACTAAAACGCGAGGATGCTATCCAGATTGCATCAGAAAAAGAATTAAAAGAAGGTTTCAATGTTAG
>CAIVPY010000493.1 GCA_903907885.1 uncultured Bacteroidota bacterium | reverse complement strand
ATCCATTCAGTATTGTTGTATTTAGTTCCTTCGAGAACTGATATTAATGCACCCGGATATATTGAACCGTAACGTAACCAACTTCCGATTAATGAAACAATATATAATCCATTCTCTTTTGCATCGGTTTGACCTGTGGGCAGTATTAAGTCACCCTCAACAAGAATAGTGCCGTCAACCGCTAAAACTGAACCGTTCAAAGCTATGTTTGCATCCGTTGTTAAGCGTGCTGTAAATAATTCTTTGCCTGTATGCTGATTTGGAATTGAAACTGCAACAAAAACAAATCCGCTGCCCTGACTTCTATTCCTTTCATGAGGCACTAAATCCAAAGTGTTGATTGTTGACGGTATGATTGCTGTCCCACCTGCCATATTATTCACCCTCACTTAATAATACAACTTTTAAAATTGCGTTATGTCTAAAATCAATATTCCTTTTTATGATATGATATATTGTAGGATAAGTTGTAAATAGATTTTTTCCTGTTACATCATATTCATTCAAATCAAGTGTTATTCCTTCATTCTGATTATTGAACCAAAAACTTGTTAATCCTGTTTCTCCGTTTTCAAGATAAGTGTCCATTGAAAACTCTGTAAGCATATCATATTTGAATATGTCTAAAATGATTTGACTGCATAAATGCGTCATTCCTTTTGTTGATTGCAACAAAGTGAATAATTGCAATGCTGAATTATTGAGTGAACCAAATTGATTATAATCAAATGCTGAAAATGTTATATAGTTAGATAGAAACAAACTATTTCCTAAATAAATATCCATCCACTCATGAACCCTTATAAATACATCTTCAGTTGTTATCCCTGCAATCGTTTCTTTATAGAATAATTGACAAACATGAAATTTAGGTGTATTCCAAACCGCACTTGTTATTGCCGGATTGACTTTATAACGTGCCTTTACTAAATAATCAATTCCAACAAACCAAGTAGTATCTTCACTTGCAACAGGAACGTTATTAAATACAATTGGAACAGGAATATTATTATCTGTCGAGCTTGATTGAGCAATTTCAGGTTTATCAATTTTATCTAAATCCTTTTCGACAATTTCCAAGTTACTGCCCGTTGTTCTTGCAAGGGATTTTTCAACGGGATTTATTTCAGGACTTGCTAAAACTAAATTTGAATCAATAGTTATACTTGCAACTTCTTTTACTTTTGTTACTAAAAATATTACTCTGATTTTTCCAGCACCGTAAGTTGTTATTTGCACGTGTGCAGGACTTACAAATTGAGTTAAATATTCACGTGCAAAATCATGGAATGTAGAATATTTTTCTTTAATAAAAGGAAAAAATCCCAAAGTTGAATTATTGAAAATTGTTGCTTGTGAAATTTCATAATTAATCCATCCGCACAAATAAACTTCCGTTCCATCAGTTGCCAAAGCCGCACCAAGTCCGCCCGTACCATCGTAGAGTTGTTTATAGAATGTATTGTTTGGCATTAAATTAGACATTATGAAATTGTTACCGTCCTCACGTAAATAATTATTTAATATTTCAGTTGAAACACCACTGTAATAATCTACAATATTTTTTAATGAAACAAACCAATAATTTAAACTTGGACTTTGAAAAAAACCGTCAGTTGTTATCGAAGGACTTGAACCGAATATATGAGATGTACCGCTTATTACTGCAAAAGCGTCAAAATATGCTTGTTGATAGGACATTGAAGTTGCACCACGCCATAAAGGTAAATAATCAAAATACTGCATTGAAAATGTTTCGTTAATAACTCTTAGAATATCGAATGTAGTAACTTCAATTTTTCCATCAATAATTTTATTTCCTATTCCTGATTTTTGTACTCCGATATAATTCGGATAAGTCAAAAAACCCGTGCCAACTTTATCAATATAAATTTTAAATATTCCGGTTGTTTTAAAATTCATTGAAAAAAATGTTGGTGAATCAAGCATGAATGTTGCTGTCTGTTCAAAAAAAGGATTTAATATTAAATTATCAAAATAAGCTGAATTTGGGTCAGTTGTCACAGTTCTGTCTAAATCAATTTTAAATTTTACTTGATTAGCACTTTCCAATCCGATATAATATTTATCAAATTGACTTTCAAAGTCTGCATTTAATATACACCCTGCATACATATTTACTATTGTCGGACTTGACAAAGGATATAAAGCGTAATCGTCTGCACAGGTATAATCAACACGTATTAAGTAACCGTTTGAAAGTGTCCACTCAAAACGAAATATCATATTAGAACCAAGTCGAGCCGCCATATTATGATTTCCTTAATTTGAATCCTAAATCAATAAATCTCCATGCTGCAAAAGGTTCATTTTTGTATGATGTTAAAACAACATCTATTGCCTCATTTGTACCATGAAATTTTGTTTTTAATGGATAGTCATTTCCTATTTCAATATATCTGTATTTGCAATTTAAAGCACTAAATATATTTTCAATAGTTGTGTCATTATCTATCCAATGCAATTCTTTTAT
>CAIVPY010000492.1 GCA_903907885.1 uncultured Bacteroidota bacterium | reverse complement strand
CATTGCTACCAGGTTGTACTGTTCCATTTACACGTGTTACTTCGACTTCTATACTTAGGACTATTTGTTTCATGTGGACATAACCCTCTAATCTAAAGTCAAAAAAATTCGACAAAGGAGCTGGGGAAATGGCTTTTATTTTTGGTAAAACCAACACACGCCTACATTCTTGTATATTGTTGTCAAAAAAAGTTTTTTGCCAAAAATTCAAATTTATGTTTTTTTCCAACTTGACACTTTCATTATTTAAACTTGACAAAATATTTGATACGTTTTTGATTTCATTTATATTACTACCTCGTATTGAATAAGACATTTTAGTTTTTTTAAAAATTTTATTAAATAATGATAAAATTAATATGTAGTTTGTATTTATAGTATATATTTATGGTAATGGTCCACTGTTTACAAGTTCTCCTCTACCACGACGTGATACTCTACTGCGACGACGGCCCGCTTTTTTACCAATTCTTTTTCGCTTTCCACCAAAAATTTTTTCAAATATGTTTGGAGCAACAGAAGCGGCTATTCCAGCTAGAGCCGGTCCCCAAAAACCACCAACATATTTACGATGTCTTGGATGCATTTAAATTAACGAGTTTAACAATGGAATGTTTTTGACAAGATCAGATATCTAAATTAAAAAAAATAAAATTAATTTGTAAATCACCAAATTTACAGCTATATATATATACTTTTCCACATCCACGACGTCTTCTTCTACCAGCATAGACTCCTTTTGCACAACGTCTTTTACCAGCATACACTCCTTTTGCACAACGTCTTTTACCAGCATAAACACCTTTTCCTTTTTTATTGGCTCTGTATAGTGCCAACGCTTTTAAAGCCGCTGCTGGCATACCTCTTTTTCGTCGTCCTGCGTAAACTTGTGATGTCATTTTTTTATCGAAACAAAATATATAATGGAAAAGATATTTCTCCAGTACTATAAATACTAAAATTGTCCAACTGTGACACTTTTCTAAAAATTATTTGATCGTCATTTTTATTGTTGCTTATAAAACTTGGTAATTGTTGACCTCGACTAGTTTCAAACATGTCACTTGTAAGCATATATCTTCGTTCAAGTAATAAGGACGTTACTGTCAAACCTGAAGTATTTAAAACAGGTAAACTCGGGTTCTGCACAATCAAAGCAGCTTCCGTAAAATTAAATGGTAATTTTTGCGTAATTGATATTGGACGTGTTTCATATTCTAAAGCATTACCAGCGGTTGTAAAAAAAAAACGAGAATAATAATAATCAACCGTACCCCAAGCTGTTTTCAATAATGTACTTTTTCTTGCCGCAAAATTATTTGTAACATTGCCTGAATCAGTTTTATTACCTGCAATCGATACTGGCTCTTGATAATAATTTTTGTATATTAAACTCGCTCTTCTAATTATACGACAAACACCACCAGTAAAAAATAGTAGGTATTCAACAGCAATTGTTTTGTTTAAATTTGGATCGTAAAATCCTAAAGTAAAACTTAAAAGTGGAAAGGAACTAGTGGTGTCCAATAACCATTCTAATAATATTGGTTCTTGTTGTGTACTGTTGATTGACGTATCTCCTGGAAAGTCTGCTTTTAAAAATGTCAGTCGATTG
>CAIVPY010000491.1 GCA_903907885.1 uncultured Bacteroidota bacterium | reverse complement strand
TCAGAAAGCGCTTTTGTAATATAGTATAGCAGTTACTATTTATTTCAAATTAAATGATGAAAAAGGAATGAGTATTATTTATAACAATATAGCGGTATTTTATTATCAGCAATGTAAATATCAAAATTCTATTAAAAAAAAAAGCAAGGTAGAAATTCAAACAAAACAAACCGATAAAAGTATAACAGCATCAGTTATTGTTTATGGAAAAGGAATGAGTAATAAAAAGTGCTCTTTGTTAATTGATAATCCTTCTTCTAATTATTTGCCCGCTAAAGATTTTAATTTTTCTTCAAGAGCTACCTCATCACCTTCGATGTAACCAGTGTGAGTATATACTATTTTACCTGATTTGTCTAAAACAACTGTGAATGGAATGGAGTTGGTATTCATGGCTCTACGCAAATCTTCATTCACGTCTAAAAGGCATTCAAATTCCCAACCTTGACTATCAACAAAAGGCTTTACTTTCATCACGTTTCTAGCATTATCAGTAGATACAGCTACCAATTCGATGCCGTATTTTTGTTTCCAATCTTCAAGCACTTCGTTTACATTAGCTAATTCTTTAATACAAGGTTTGCACCATGTTGCCCAGAAACTAATCACGGTGATTTTTCCATTTTTTGAATAATCCTTCACATTAACGGTTTGTCCTTTTACTGTTTTAAGAGTAATGTCTGGCATGGTTTGTCCGTTTTGTGCCATGGCAGTTAATGAGAATAGGCTGATTGTTAATGCTAATACTAGGTTTTTCATAATTGTGAAATTTTCTGCTAATTTAATTTTTATCTGATTAAACAAAAGTCTTGCCACAAAAATAGTATTGTGTACAACTCATTGATATACTAACAAAACATCTTAGTAAGCCATTTACATTATTGGATAATTTCGTTTAGGTTTGAAAAGAATAAAATAAATCATGAAAGTAGGAATTTTTTTTGGTGGCAATAGCCGCGAGCGTGAGGTGAGTTTTGCAGGTGGAAGAACAGTGTATGACAATTTAGATAAGACTCTATTTGAAGCCATTCCCATATTTGTAGATAGTTTTAATAATTTTATTCTGCTCGATTGGCATTTTATTTACAAAGGCTCAATCAGAGATTTTTATCCTCCTGTTTCGGCAACAAAAAAACAGAAACACGGTATTCAGATTTATGCTGAAAACATTGCTGATGCGCATAAAGACAATGGTAAATCGCTACTAAGAGGTTTAGGCAAAATCATAAAAACTGAAGATCTAAAAGGCATGATTGATTTTGCTTTCTTGGCCTTACATGGCGCTAATGGTGAAGATGGCAGCATCCAAGGCTTACTTGAGTTTATGGATATTCCATACACAGGAAGTGGCATATTACCAAGTGCTTTGGGCATGAACAAACGTTTGCAAAAACAATGGATGCAAGCTGCAGGCATGCATATTCCTAAATGGTTTTCATTTGATAAATCTTCTCTTAATAAGTTAAAAGATACTTTCAAAACGGCCAAAAAAGAAGTAGGACTTCCTTTTGTTGTGAAGCCCGCTAACCAAGGTAGTTCTGTGGGTGTTAGTGTAATCTCTAAAGACAATTATGATGAATTTGAATTGGCGGTTCAAAAGGCATTTTTCATTCAAGAAATTTCAGCAAAAGATTGGATAGGTTTAGATGAAAAAGGCAAAACACAATTCATTCAAAAAATTACAGATGTGAAAGAAGGCATTGGTTTGCCAGCCATCTGCAAGGGTGAGATCATTTACAACCCTGATGATTTATGGGACTTGTTTGATGAAGCTTTTGTTGATATGACCCTTCGACAAGCTCAGGGTGACAGATCAACAAAACAAAAATCTAAGAATCAATCAACTGACAACCAACCACAAGCAAGCATTAAACTTGAAAGTATATACAGTGAGACCGAATGTCTAATTGAAAGTTTTATTGAAGGAAGGGAATTTAGTTGTATCGTATTGAAAAACGAAGATGGAACTGCTGTTGCCTTACCTCCAACCGAGATTGTAAAAGGCAAAGAAGTGTATGACTACAGAAGTAAATATCTTCCGGGCCTTAGCAGAAAAGTAACACCCATTGATATTGAAGAAAAGAAGATTGACGAGATTAGAAAAGCCTGTCAGGATTTGTTTACTTATTTCAATTTTCATGTGTATGCTCGTATTGATGGTTTTATA
>CAIVPY010000490.1 GCA_903907885.1 uncultured Bacteroidota bacterium | reverse complement strand
TTATTTAGGGGGAAATTCTGGCTTTTTAGGGTAAAAAAGAGAGGGAAAAGGGGAATTGGGCGTGAAGTCGGGTGTTTCCACCCAACTCATGTAAAATACTAAAGATGTCGGGAAGCAATTCCCGACAGCACAGAAAATACATTCGAAGATTTAGACAATTCTAAATACAACATGAAAAATGAAAAACAACAATATATTTAAAAATAATATAGTAGCATTTCTCTATTTAGTATTTTTTAATTCTTTATATCTCTATTATTATGGACTAGAAGCTATCAAATATTATTATTTGGGATTTTTATTTTTTTCAATTCACTTACTTTTCATATTCATACTTATTCTTAGACACCTTTATATTAAGAATTACTCAAAGAGCAAATCATGGGGGCTTGTAGCATTGACACTTATTTTAAACTATTTAATTTTATACTTTATAATCGGAGAAATTGATTTACATATGCACCTAAGACAAATATAAGTTTTATGACGAAGTCATACATATATACAAGTTGCCAGCAATTGCAAAAAAGACAATAACCATTAAGATTTGCATATGATTTTGTCCAAGGTTGGTGTCCTCACCAATCCTTCTATACTTACCATAATAGCTTTTGGTTTGTGAGGACACAAACCAAGGACAATTTTAAAATATGGCATGAAGTCGGGTGTTTCCACCCAACTCATGTAAAATACTAAAGATGTCGGGAAGCAATCAATAGATAAAGAGCACAATTGATGATTTGTAAAATATAGAATATATTCCGAAAGAAATATCATCGATAAATAATCTAAAAACAATCAATATGCAAACAATATTAGGGTCAGGTGGAGCTATTGGAATACCATTAGCCAAAGAATTAAAAAAATATACGAATCAAATTTGATTGGTAAGCAGAAATCCCAAGAAGGTAAACGAAACGGACGAGCTTTATCCAATTGACGTAAATGATTTAAGCCAAATCGACAAGGCAATTGCCGGAAGTGAAGTGGTTTATGTTGTAATTGGTTTCGAATATAAATTAAGTGTTTGGCAAAAAGTTTGGCCTTCGTTTATGAAAGCAGTAATTAATGCATGTAAAACGCATAATGCTAAACTTGTTTTTTTTGATAATGTGTACATGTATGATAAATCGGCCATTCCTTATATGACCGAAACTTCAGCTATAAATGCTCCAAGCAAGAAAGGAGAAGTAAGACAACAACTGCATGAAATGATCATGAATGAAGTCGAGAAAAAAAACCTTACTGCACTTATTGCCAGAGCAGCTGATTTCTATGGCCCTGATAATAAAAATAGTGGTTTGAATATGATGGTTGTCGATAATTTGATGAAAGGAAAAAAGGCACAGGCATTTGGCGACATCAACAAAATACATACTTATACTTATACACCAGATGCTGCCAAGGCAACTGCCTTACTTGGAAATACAATGGATGCCTATAATCAAGTATGGCATGTTCCTACAACAAAAGAAAATATAACAAACCTGCAATGGATCCAGTTAATTTCAAATGAATTGAAGGTAGAAGCTAAAATTCAACTGGTACCTGTGTGGCTGATAAAAATACTTGGATTGTTTATACCAATAATGAAAGAATTTCCGGAGATGATTTATCAAAATGAAGAAGATTATATATTTGATAGCTCGAAATTTGAAAAGCGATTTGGAATTACTGCAACAAAACCCAAAGATGGCATTAGAATTCTTATCGAAAGTTTGAAGACACAAAATACCAAGCAATAAAATCTAGGGTCTATTGCAATCAATAGCCAAGCGACTTAGAATTGAAAATAAAAAGCGATTGTAACATAACAAAAAAAAGCCAAGCTTGCGCTTGGCTTTTTTATATTATATAAAATTCAAATTAATTACTTGCTTGCTCGGCATATGCCTCAATTGGCAAACATGCACAAATTAAGTTTCTATCACCATGTGTATTGTTAACTCTACCTACTGTAGGCCAAAATTTATTGGCTCTTACATAAGGTAATGGAAAAGCAGCATCTTGGCGGCTGTATGGGTGCGACCAAGTATCGGCTGTTACTACACTTGCCGTATGAGGTGCATTTTTCAAAACATTGTCAGCTTTATCTGATGTTCCATTTTCAATAGCACTCACTTCATTTCTAATAGCAATCATGGCATCACAGAAACGGTCTAACTCAGACATAGGTTCGCTTTCTGTAGGCTCAATCATAACTGTGCCTGCTACAGGGAAACTCATAGTTGGTGCATGAAAACCATAATCCATTAAACGCTTTGCTATATCTTCTGCCTCTACCCCACTTGCACCTTTGAACACACGGGTATCCAAAATCATTTCGTGTGCACAACGACCTTTGCTTCCCACATATAATATCTGATAATGTTTTTCTAAGCGGGCTTTGATATAATTAGCATTTAGAATGGCATACTTAGTAGCATTTTCCAAGCCATCAGTTCCCATCATACGGATATATGCGTATGAAATCAAAAGAATAGAAGCACTACCCCAAGGAGCTGCACTAACTGCCGATGTTGATTTATCACCACCTTGCATATCAACTACCGAATGACCTGGTAAAAAAGGAACTAAGTGTTTTGCAACACCAATAGGCCCAACACCTGGTCCACCGCCACCATGAGGAATACAGAAAGTTTTATGCAAATTTAAATGGCAAACATCAGCACCTATATTAGCAGGACTTGTTAATCCTACTTGTGCATTCATATTAGCCCCATCCATATACACCTGACCACCATTTTGGTGAATCAATTCACACACTTCGGTAATACGTTCTTCAAAAATCCCATAGGTTGAAGGATAAGTAACCATCAAACAAGCCAAGTTATCTTTATGTTCTTCGGCTTTGGCTCTTAAATCATCAATATCTACATATCCGTTTTCAAGCGTTTTAGTTACCACCACTTTCATACCTGCCATGGCTGCACTTGCAGGATTTGTTCCGTGAGCAGATGATGGAATCAAAGCAATATTGCGATGACCTTGTCCAATTGATTTTAAATACTCGCGAATAACTAACAAACCGGCATACTCGCCCGAAGCACCCGAATTAGGTTGTAAACTTATTCCAGCAAATCCAGTAATTTGTTTTAAATATTCAGATAATTCGTTAAATATTTGGGTATAACCAATTGCTTGGTTGCGAGGAATAAATGGATGTAGCTGACCAAAACCTGGCATGGTAACAGGAATCATTTCAGCTGTTGCATTCAGTTTCATGGTACACGAACCTAACGAAATCATAGAATGGCAAAGTGATAAATCTTTTGCTTCTAATGATTTAATGTAACGCAACATTTCATGTTCGCTATGATATGAATTAAAAACTGTATGCGATAAGAAGTTACTTTTACGAACCAAATTATCTGGCCAATTGCTAGTAAATGAAGATAGCTCTCCACTAAAAGCTTTTCCTGTTAAGCAATTACATAGGGCAGCAATATCGTTTTGAGTATGAGTTTCATCTAGTGAAATGCTAATATGGGTAGCATCTACTTTGTTTATATTAATCTCAGCTTTTTCGCAAGCTGTTATCAATGCGTTGGCATCCAAAACCTCAACGGTTAGGGTGTCAAAATAGTTTTTATTGGTAATTTTTAAGCCCGCAGATGTTAACGAGTCAGCTAAAAGTTTTGTTAATCCATGCACCCTACTTGCAATACCTTTCAGTCCATTAGGTCCATGATATACACCATACATACTAGCCATAATCGACAATAGAACCTGAGCTGTACAGATGTTTGAAGTAGCTTTTTCACGTTTGATATGTTGTTCACGTGTTTGTAATGCCATACGCAAAGCAGTGTTTCCTTGGCTATCAACCGACACGCCAATCAATCTACCTGGCATCTGACGTTTGTAGGCATCTTTAGTAGCAAAATATCCTGCATGAGGTCCACCATAACCCATTGGTACACCAAATCGTTGAGCTGAGCCTATCACCGCATCAGCACCCCATTCACCAGGAGGGGTTAATAAAGTTAAAGATAGCAAATCAGAAGCTACAGCTACCAAAACATTACTCTCTTTGGCTTTTGACATAAAATGGGAATAATCAATCACATCTCCATTTTTGGCTGGATATTGAATTAATGCACCAAAATAAGTGTCATCAAAATTTACTGTATTATGGTCGCCAATTATCAATTCAACACCAATAGGTTCGGTACGTGTTTTTAACACATCAATGGTTTGAGGGAAACACAATTCAGATACAAAAAACTTTGTTGCCTTTGTATTTTTAGCTTCCGAGTGCAGCATGTGCATGGCTTCGGCCGCAGCAGTTGCTTCGTCTAGTAAACTAGCATTGGCTATTTCCATACCAGTCAAATCCATTATCATGGTTTGATAATTAAGCAACGCTGCTAAACGTCCTTGAGCTCTCTCGGCTTGATAAGGAGTATAAGCAGTATACCAACCTGGATTTTCGAAAATGTTTCGCAATACCACCAAAGGTGTATTTGTACCATAATATCCTTGCCCAATAAAGTTTTTGTATAATTTATTCTGAGCTGCCACTTCGCTTAACAAAGCCAATAACTCAACTTCGGTCAAAGGCTCAGGCAAACTCATTCGTTGTTTCAAACGAATGTGAGCAGGAATGGTTTCATCAATCAATTGATCTACTGAACTAACACCAATGGTTTTCAACATAGCTGCAGTATCATGCTTCATAGATGAGTTATGGCGGTAAATAAACTCGTCTTTGTGATTAGGTTTAATTTGCATATATTTTAATACTATTTAGTTTAAAAAATTTGTGCAATTTATGATTTTTTGACACTTATAAAAGTAGAGAGAAATCAGAAAAATATGATAATTAGTCAAAAAAATAAATTTATCAGAAGAAACAAATCGCCCTTATAACCAAACACATAATGCTAATCTAACATTATATAGTCATTACAAATTAAAAACACTTACCTCTGTCTATAATTAAATAGATTATGAAAAAAAACAATTGTTAGTATTGGCTTATTATTGTTTGTATCAAACAGCTTTGCCCAAAACATAGGCATAGGAACCAACACCCCTCAATCAAAACTATCAGTTGGTAGCAGCTCACAATTCCAATTGGATAGTGTAGGTAATATCAAAAAAATAAACAATGTACCTTATTCTTTTCCATCCACACAAGGAAGCAATGGACAAGTGCTAACCAATAATGGCAGTGGCTCACTTCTTTGGCAATCGCTAAGTAGTTACGTACCATATACCGGAGCAACAGCAGCAGTTAATTTAGGGGCTTACGATTTAACGGTTAATGGATTGACCTTGGGTATGGGTGGAGGTAGTGTGAGCTCCAATACAGTAATTGGTGGTCAGGCACTCAACGTCAACACTACGGGACATTCCAACACTTCAACTGGAAAGTATAATTTAGGTCAAAACACTACCGGATCAATAAATACCGCAACCGGTTATATTGCATTATATTCAAACACTACTGGATCGTATAACACGGCAATTGGTGGTCAGGCACTTTCTTCCAACGTATCAGGAAATCAAAATACAGCTATTGGAGGTGGTGCAAATGTAGCATCAGGTGCATTAAACAATGCAACAGCATTAGGAAGCGCGGCCATAGTTGAAGCAAGCAATACCATTCAGTTGGGTAATACAGCTGTTTCCAACGTTAAAACCAGTGGTACAATCACTGCAGGAGCAGTTACTTATCCCAATGCACATGGCACAAGTGGTCAGGTTTTATCAACTACCGGTAGTGGAGCAATATCTTGGACAACACCTGCAAATAGCGGTGTTCCCTATACAGGAGCAACAGCAGCAGTTAATTTTGGAGCTTACGATTTAACGGTAAATGGGTTAATAGTAGGTAGAGGTGTAGGAGGAGGAGATAACATCGTAATTGGAAATGCAGCACTTATATCAAACACCTATGGAGCTAAAAATGTAGCAATTGGTAACGAGGCATTAAACTCCAATACTAGGGGTGCCTTTAATACAGCGACCGGCTTTGATGCGCTGTATCACAATCTTTGGGGAAATAATAACACAGCAAACGGCTATGAAGCACTTCTTTCAAACACCTATGGGGCTAACAATACTGCAACTGGGTTTGCTGCACTTGCCTATAACGAAAATGGACAAGAGAATTCATCTTTCGGTGCTTATTCACTTGCTGGCAATACCTCTGGATCATACAATACTGCACTTGGCTACAGTGCGCTTAACAATAACACAAGCGGAGATAAAAATATCGCAATTGGCAGTTGGGCTGATGTTGCAACTCCTACATTAACGAATGCAGTTGCCATAGGTTTTGAAGCAAGCAATACCATACAATTAGGAAATACCAGTGTAACCAACGTTAAAACCAGCGGTACAGTTACGGCAGGTACAGTAACTTATCCAAACACAACAGGTACAAATGGGTATTAT
The DNA here is from genome assembly GCA_903907885.1 of uncultured Bacteroidota bacterium. GTDB lineage: Bacteria > Bacteroidota > Bacteroidia > UKL13-3 > UKL13-3 > RGVD01. Next base: position 5,014 of record CAIVPY010000490.1, on the reverse strand, counting down.
TTAAGAACCGATGGAGCAGGTACCGCAAGCTGGGCAGCAGTAAATAGTGGCATACCTTATACTGGAGCTACTATAGACGTAGATTTAGGCCAACATGCTTTCAGAGTAGGAGGTTTTTTAACTGCATCAGCTGGTATATTTACAGGGTATATTAATGGTATACATATTGGGAATGGGAACTTAGTTGGAGGCGGATTATCTACCTCAATTGGTAATCAAGCACTTTATAACAACACGACAGGGGATAATAATACTGCAAGTGGCATGGGTGCACTATATTCCAATACCACGGGTAACTTTAACACTGCAAACGGTGTTAATGCTCTTTCTTCAAACACTGCGGGATCTAACAATACTGCATACGGCTATAATGCACTTTATAGCAATATCGGAAGTAACTACCAAGGATTTTCAAATACTGCTATCGGCTGTCAAGCACTGAATTCAAATACAACAGGATTTCAGAATACAGCAAACGGCTATCAAGCACTGTATTCCAACACAATTGGTCAATCTAATACTGCAACTGGCTATCAAGCACTTTATTCTAATGCAGGAAATTATCCTGGCGGAAATTACAATACCGCTCACGGAATGCAAGCTCTTTATTTTAACACGACAGGATTATGGAATACTGCTAACGGCATGTATGCACTTTATTATAACACAACAGGCATTGATAATACTGCAAACGGTTTCAAAGCACTTTATAACACCACCACCGGGGGTGATAATGTTGCCTTTGGTAATTATGCTCTTAGTTCAGTTACGACTGGTAATTCTAATACAGGTATCGGTTTTTATGCAGATGTTACGAGTACAATATCAAATTCAACGGCAATTGGGTATTCTGCAGGTTGTTCAGCCAGCAATCAAGTAAGAATTGGCAATTCAAGTGTTACTAGCATAGGTGGATACGTAGGATGGTCAAATTTAAGTGATGGTCGAATGAAAGAAAACATCAAAGAAGAAGTGCCGGGTTTATCTTTTATTAATAGTTTAAGACCTGTTACCTATACACTCAACACTAAAAAATTCGACAACTTTATTATGCAACAAATGCCCGATAGCGTAAAAGCAAAACGCATGCAAACTGAAGAAGCATACATTACATCATCGAGCATATTGCACACAGGTTTTATTGCACAAGAAGTGGAAGAAGCAGCAAAAAAAGTTGGGTTTAATTTTGATGGTGTAGATGCTCCAAAAAACGAAAACGATTTGTATGGATTACGCTATGCAGAGTTTGTGGTGCCATTGGTTAAATCAGTACAAGAACTTTCGGCTGAAAACGATAGTTTAAAAACAAAAATGAGTCAACAAGAAAAGGAACTTCAATTACTAAAAACTCAAATGGAAGAATTGAAAAAATTTGTACATAAAGAAAATTAACTACTTGTTTTCGAATTGTCTTATTTGTTAATTGATAATGAGAAATGTTAAATTTGTGTGTTATTAAGAATTCTACTTATTATTGTTTTTCTTAGTAATAAATAACTTTTCTTAAAACACGTTTCAAATTATGAAAATAGCACTTACTCTCTGCTTAATAACCATTGTTAATTTAAGTATCTTTTCACAAAACATTGGAATAGGCACCACTAATCCTCAATCAAAACTATCAGTTGGAAACACTTCTCAATTTCAAGTGGATAGCGTTGGGAATATCAAAAAAATTAACACTGTCCCCTATTCGTTTCCATCCACACAAGGTAGCAATGGTCAAGTGCTAACTAACGATGGAAATGGGTCACTTCTATGGCAAACATTTGGAGGAAGCAACTGGAACTTAACTGGCAATAGTGGAACCAATGCTGATTCAAATTTTATTGGTACTACTGATAGTGCAGCATTATCATTAAAAGTAAACAATGCAAAGGCTGGATTAATAGACCCAAATTATCAAAATACATTTTATGGATTACGGTCAGGAAATTTCAACACTACTGGTTCGGCCAATACAGCTAATGGTTATCAATCTCTTTATTCAAACACTACCGGATTTAATAATACTGCAAATGGCTATCAGGCACTTTCGTCCAACACCTCAGGAAGTTATAATACCGCAACAGGACTAAATGCACTTAGTACCAATACTACTGGAAACAACAATACTGCTATCGGATTTTATACCTTATATCATAATACTACAGGAGGAGACAACACTACCACAGGACACCTCTCACTTTATAGCAATACTACAGGTTATGTTAATACTGCAAACGGTGAATATGCATTAATGGCAAACACTTCTGGAAATTACAATACTGGAGTTGGTGCAACAGCCTTAAACAACAACACTATTGGAAGTAACAATACTGCTTTAGGATTTCAAACACTGCAACATAATACTACGGGAAATAACAATACTGCTATTGGCTACAATGCCGATGCTACTTCGGGCACTTTAAGCAATGCTACCGCAATAGGATATAATGCCCATGTATCCCTAAGCAATAGTCTAGTTCTAGGCGACACCAACAATGTGAATGTGGGCATAGGAACAGGAGCACCCACTAAAAAATTAGATGTTAGAGGTGCTGTAAGAATAGTTGATGGCACACAAGGGGCAAACAAAGTATTAACATCTGATGCTAATGGAAATGCAAACTGGCAAACAGTAGCTAGCAGTGGTTGGGGCTTAACAGGAAATGCAGGCACATTATCATCTACAAATTTTATAGGAACAACCGATAGTATAGCATTAAATTTCAGGGTTAATAATGCTAAAGCAGGCATTTTAGATCCTAATTATAAAAACACATTTATTGGACTAAGAGCAGGAAATTCAAATTCAACAGGTAGTGAAAATATTGCCATAGGACATGGGGCATTGTATGGTAACACAACAGGGTTTCAAAATACGGCAAGTGGCGCTTGGGCACTTTATACAAACACAACTGGATATTATAATACAGCTTATGGTTATCAATCACTCTATTATAACACTTCAGGAATAGACAATTCGGCTTATGGTTATGGCTCTTTATTCCGCACTACTACAGGATACGGCAATACTGCCATAGGAAAAAGTGCGATGTTTCAAAATACTACTGGTTATTACAACACAGCTACTGGATCTGGTGCCTTGTTTCAAAACACCACTGGATATGAAAACACTGCAAACGGAATGCAGGCTTTATCACAAAATACAACAGGAAATTTCAATACAGCCATTGGAAGGAGTGCATTATATACAAATACTTCAGGTATTGAAAATTCGGCCAATGGTGCATATGCACTTAATAGCAATACTACTGGAAATTATAATACTGCCAATGGATCACATGCCTTATATACGAATAATACGGGGTCAAACAATACTGCAAATGGATACTATTCTCTTTATGCTAATACATCAGGTTTTCAAAATTCTGCCAGTGGAATAAATTCCCTCAAATCAAATACCACCGGTTATAGCAATACCGCAAGTGGTTTTAATTCCCTTTATTCAAACACTACCGGTTATCTAAATACTGCCAATGGTTTTAATTCATTGTATTCAAACACTACCGGTTATTTTAATACCGCAAGTGGCAACAGTTCTCTTTATTCAAACATAATTGGTAATTACAATACAGCTTCAGGTTATTTTGCTTTGTATAGTAACACTGCAAACAACAACTCTGCTTTTGGGGCTTTTTCACTTTATTATAATACCACCGGTTCTCAAAATACGTCTATAGGTTACCAATCGCTATATTTGAATACTACAGGAATAGGAAACACTTCAAATGGCTACCAATCTCTCAATTCAAACACTACAGGAAATGGCAACACGGCAAATGGATGGCAATCACTTTATCTAAACACCACAGGAGGGAACAATACCGCCATAGGTTTTGCATCTATGCAAAACAATACTACTGGTGTTCTTAATACAGCATTAGGTGAGAGTTCATTAGCACTCAATACAACTGGATATTATAATACAGCTATTGGAGATGGAGCACTAATTAACAATTCGACAGGATACCAAAATACTGCAACGGGTATGCAAGCCCTTTATGGTTCGGGTGGAAACAACAACACCGCCAATGGATATAATTGTTTGCAAAATTTAGGAAATGGAAGTAATACATCTGGATTGGGCTACAGTGCTGATGTGACCTTTGTAAACACATCAAACTCAACTGTAATTGGAAATAGTGCTTCAGGAACTGCCTCTAACCAAGTTCGTATAGGAAATACCAGTGTAACAAGCATAGGTGGTCAAGTGGGTTGGAGCACTTTGTCAGATGGTAGGTTTAAAGAAAACATAAAAGAAGAAGTACCAGGCTTGCCTTTCATCAATCAATTAAGACCAGTAACTTATCATTACAATACCAAAAAATTTGACGAATACATTATGAAAGCTATGCCTGATAGCATCAAAGCTAAACGTATGCAAACAGAAGAAGCATATCAAACTTCTTCGGCTAATACCTACACAGGTTTTATAGCACAAGAAGTAGAAGCATCAGCTAAAAAAATTGGTTATGAATTTAGTGGTGTTGACAAACCTAAAAATGATGGGGATACCTATAGCCTGCGCTATGCAGAATTTACAGTACCTCTAGTAAAAGCTGTACAAGAGCTTTCAACTGAAAATGAAAGTTTAAAATTAAAAATACTGCAACAAGAAGAGAAAAACACATTCCAAGAAAAGGAACTCAAATTACTGAAAATACAAATGGAAGAATTACGAAATATCGTAAAAAACGCAAAATGAAATATCTATATAAAGCAACTATTTAGAGTTATTATAAATTAAAGAAAGTTTCTTTAGATGCCTATTTATAGGTATCTAAATGTATTTTACTTCTCATTTCTTTGGCAACATAAAAAAACAACATGAAAAAACTACTACTAGTTGCAGCTTCATTTATTGTACTAAATGTTACTGCACAAAACATTGGTATAGGAACTAGCACACCACAATCAAAATTATCAGTTGGAAACTCATCCCAATTTCAGATTGATAGTATTGGTAACATCAAAAAAATAAACAATGTACCTTATTCATTTCCATCCA
>CAIVPY010000489.1 GCA_903907885.1 uncultured Bacteroidota bacterium | reverse complement strand
GCAGCCATTCTACTATAACTAAATAGTATAAGTAGTAGGAGTATTATATTAGTTTTCATATTTATTTAAATATTAAATTCATTTAGTAATGATTACAAATCCTGAAAAGTGCTTAGCCAATATCTATATAAACCCATTCCATTTTCTTATGAACCAATCTAGGCTCAATAAACCTAATATTACAAAGAAAATCCATTTCAAGTTTAGCAATTCTTTTACTTCGTTTTGCTTGTATATAACGGGTTTAATGTTTTCGTTTTGTTCAAGGGCTTTTTCTAAAGCATCCAATTGGTTTTTATAAAATAACTGTCCACCACTTTGCAATGCTATGTTGTTTAATAGTTGGTGGTTGGCTTTGGTTTCTATTAATTCTGCTTGTAAGGCAGCCACAATAAATTGCCCATTTTTATTATACGTTTTGTTCCCACTTGTTACTTTGGCATTGTATGTATAAGTGCCTACAGGCATATTGCCTAAGTTGGCATGGTAGCTTTTTTCGGTTTTGCTAAAGGTATATTGAAAGAGCTTACCCTTGCTATCTTTCACTTCCAAAGTCACATCAGGTTGGTTTATCAATTCATAACTTTCATTGTATAGCTCTGCATCCAATTCGATTTTTTCGTTTTCAAAAAACTTCTTTTTAATGCTGCTAACCCTGAACAAACTGTTGTCGTTTTTACTTGCCAGCAGCTGCACTATTTTGCTCATGAGGTCATTGGTTACATCATGGTTTTGTTTGAGCAAATAGTTTTGTAAACGCCATTTCCAAAAGCCTTCACCACAGAAATAGCCTGTTTGCTGTCTATTGCTTTTTACAAAAAATACCAAAGGCACTTGGGTTTTTACATATCCTATTTGCTGGTAAAATAGAACTTGTGCATTTAGTGGAACTTTATAATTGCCATAAGGCGCAGATAAGGGTGAAAATTTTTGTATGATATTGGCATTGCTTTCATCTAGTCCAAATAATGCAAATTGGTTGTTAAATATAGCACTCACATCATTGCTATTGGTTCTGTTGCCAGTAATAATTAGTTCGCCACTTTCATTGCTGATTTGGTTAACACCTGTGGCATTGCCTAATACAAAAAGTAGCGGAATTTGTTTTTCGCGAAGTGATTTTATCAAGCGCAATCCCTCGTTTCGTGCGCCTGGCAATTGATGGAGGATTACCAAGTCGTACCTCGATTTTTCATCATAGTTGAAGTTTTCGAGTAAGCTATAGCTCACCTCATAGTTAAGATTGCTTTCAATGCTTTGTTTCATAGCAGACACATCAGGGTGAGGTGCTTGTGCCAATATCAAAACCTTTTGCTTCGATTTGATAACATTAATAAAGACATCATACACATTGTTGGCATAAGAAATTTCGTTGCCTAGTGGCGAAATTTGGATGCTGTAATGTTGCGTACCTTCTTCGTTTGCTTCTAGTTTTACAGGTATGCTATTGAAGTATGATTGACTATTGATTTGAAGGTTTTGCTCAAAAATCGTTTTGCCTTTGTGGTTAATTTTAAGCTTGCTGTTTTGGTTAAGACAATTGAAAGCTTTGCATTCTATTTGCATCTCAAAATTATTCCCTGCAAATACCAATTGGTTGTGCCGCACATTGCTAATCAAGGCATCTTTTTGTTGGTTGGTATCGCCCAAGGCAATAGTAAATACAGGTGCTTTGGTGTTTTTAGAGGCATAGAGTGGGTTTTCACCTTCGTTGTATATTCCATCACTGGCAAGGATGATGGCTCCCAAATTTAGGTTACTGAATTTATTCTCAGCTTCACTAAACACTTTTGCCAAGTCGCTTTGTTTTTGGCTAAAATCAATCTTTGCATCTTCACTTACATCTTTGCCTAGGGTATAAAGTTTTACTTCATACTTGTTTGATAATTTGTCTTTAAATTCCAGTATTTGCTTGGTAAATTCATTTCGGTAAAAGGCAGAATCTTTGCTGCTCACAATCGACTGACTATTGTCAACTGCTAGCATGATAATGGGTTTCTCAACTTTGCGATTAACGAGGTTCAATAAAGGTCCTAAAAGCAAAAAGCAAATGATGAAAACACTTGCAAAGCGTAATCCATGCACAAGCCAAAGTATGTATTTGCTGCCAATATCTAAAGGGTTTTTACGGTATAAAAACCAAGAGGAGCCTGCGGCTATTAAGCAACATATAAATAGGTATAAGTAAGGATAAGAAACTTGAAAACTCATAGTAAATTTAGATAACGAATTAAGGCAAAAATCTGCGGAAAACGAATCATTTTAAATTTGCCTTGATTATCACGAAATTATTGATGTATTTTGTGCTCAGTTTGAAAAGAGTCATTGCCATATTATTGCTTTGCATTTACATGATTGCCAATATGGGCGTGTATGCAAATACCCACTACTGTGGCGGGGTTCTTACCCATTTGGGTTTGTTTGAAAACGCTGATGAGCAAGACCAATGCGAATGCGCAGCCATGAAAAAAACAGATTGCTGCGATGATGTTCAAATTAAGGCCAATGTTAAGTCTGAAAGTATTATCACACCTGCATTACAAAGCAATTCGGTTTTCAATGTAATAAAAGCATTTTATACAAATCATTCGGACTATACTCAAGATTTAGGAACGAATTCTTTCCAAAAAATATTTACCCATAAATGGCGGTTTGCACTACCCAATTCATCTCTGATGGGCACCACCACAACTATTCTTAGATTTTAGGATTTTATATTTTATTGACCAAGCGAAGCTATTCGTTTGTTTTGCATCATATGATGTCATTTATTGCTACACTTTGTTGTAGCCCTTATTTCAATATACATAAAATATAAATAATCATGAAAAATATAATATTAATAATAGCTGTCATTGCAATTTCATTGTCAGTTTCGGCTCAAAATAAAACAGTAAAAACAAGTTTCAAAGTATACGGCAATTGTGGTATGTGTAAAGAGCGCATAGAAGTTGCTTTAGATACAAAAGGAATAAAAGAAGTTGAATGGGATGTAGATACTAAAATGCTTCAAATCGTGTACGATTCAAGCAAGATAAGCATGCAACAAATTCATCAGAAAATAACAGCTGTAGGACACGATACTGAAAGTGATAAAGCTCCAGATTCAATTTATGTGAATCTTCCAAAATGTTGTCTGTTCCGTGATAATAAAAATACACACCACGATTAGACTTCATAAATCATGAAAAAATATATTATGATGATGTTGTGTATATTTACACAACATCATTTATCGTTTGCTCAAACAAATTCACTTAGAGGTGTAGTCTTAGAAACCAATAGCAAGGGGAACATTAGTCCCATACAAGGTGTATTGGTACATTGGCTACACACCAGTATTGGCACTAGTACCGATAGTGCGGGTGTTTTTCTTATTCCCATTTCATCACAAAACAAACATCTAGTAGTTAATGCAACTGGATATAAAAGTGATACCATTTTAGTAGCTGAGGATAAATTTATTAAAGTAATATTGATTAATAAAAGCAAGCTTAATGAGGTTACCATAACCTATGAAAGAGGCGCTACCGAAATCAGTTTTATCGACCCTTTGAAAGTGAGTAACATGAATGAAAAGGAATTGTTTAAAGCTGCGTGCTGCAATTTGAGCGAGAGTTTTGAAACCAATCCTTCGGTGGATGTAAGCTATAGCGATGCATTGACTGGAACCAAACAAATACAAATGCTTGGTTTGGCTAGTCAATACACCCAATTGACACAAGAAGCTATGCCATCAACACGAGGTTTGGCAAGCAATTTTGGCTTTTCATATACACCAGGCACTTGGATAAGTAGCATACAACTAAGCAAAGGCGTGGGTAGTGTAGCTAATGGATACGAAAGTGTTGCAGGTGGAATAAATGTTGAATTGCATAAACCTGACGAAAAGGGCAAATTATACTTCAATACTTATGGAAGTGAAGGAGGGCGTTACGAAGGCAACCTCATATTGGCCCAAAAAGTAAATTCTAAGTTCAGTAACGCTTTGTTTATCCATGGCAGCACTTTAAATCAAAGCATGGATAGAAATGGTGATGGTTACTTGGATAATCCGTATGGGTATCAATACAATGTTTTATATAGATTTAAGTATGAAAATCTGAAAGGGTTTATACTACAAGGTGCTGTTCGTTTGCTACAAGATAAAAAAACAGGAGGGCAAGATGAGATGCACGATACAATGACAGTTCGTAGATATGTTACTCAAATAAAAGCCGATAGATACGAAGGCTTTGTTAAGATTGGTTATGTTTTTGAAAAGCAACGATACAAAAGTATTGGATTACAAGTAAATGGGTCGAGCCAAAATTACGACAATTATTTTGGTAAAAACTTATATACTGGATGGCAACAGAGTATGTATTCAAATCTAATTTATCAAAGTATTATTAATAACAGTAACCACAAGTTTAGAACAGGTATATCTAATGTAATGGATGTTTTGGATGAAAATTTGGTCAATGATCAAAAGTCTAGTACCCATATCTATTATTTTAAAAGAAACGAAATAGTTACAGGTGCTTTTTTTGAATATACCTATTCCTATTTAGCTAAATTTACTTTGGTGGCTGGTAATAGAATCGATTATAATAATTTGTTTGGTTGGTATTGGGTGCCAAGGTTGCATGTTCGATACGCTTTCAACGAAAATACAGTTTTGAGGGCCTCGGTGGGTAAAGGCTGGAGAACCGCAAACTTAATTGCCGAAAATAGTGGCTTACTTGCAAGTTCTAGAATATGGAATTTCAATTCGGCAAATATAAATAACGCCTATGGTTTTGAACCAGAGGTGGCTTGGAATTATGGGTTAAACTTGACACAGAATTTTAAAATCAATTACCATAAAGGTACTTTTAGTGTTGACTATTACTATTCTGATTTCAGCAAACAAGTGGTTGTAGATAGAGATGTCAATGCCCAACAGGTTTTGTTTTATCAATTAAAAGGACAGTCATATTCAAACAGTTTGCAAGTTCAATTGGATTATCAACCCATAAAAAGGTTTGATGTGCGAGTGGCATATAGGTGGTACGATGTGAAAACCCAATACCAGCAAGGATTATTAGCAGTGCCATTGATAGCTGCTAATCGAGCCTTTGCTAATCTATCGTATCAAACAAAAAATAAATGGAGTTTTGATATAACAGGGCAATGGTTTGGTCAAAAACGTCTTCCGAATACCCAAAACAATCCTGATGGGGTGAGAATGCCTGATTATTCAAATTCATATTTTATATATAATTCTCAAATAAGTAAATCTACATTTCAAAAGAAACTAGATGTTTATGTGGGTGTTGAAAACATTTTTGATTTTAAACAAAACAATCCGATTATTGATGCCGCAAAACCATTCAACCAATATTTTGATGCGAGCATGGTGTGGGCACCTGTTTTTGGCCGAATGTTTTATGCTGGTTTGAGATTTAAAATTTAAAACATTAACCTAAATTATGAAAAAACTATTTACTACAATTCTATCAATTTGTGCCATCAGTTCATTGTTTGCACAAACCATTCCTAATGCCAGTTTTGAGAATTGGACAAAAATTGGTAACTATTACAACCCTGATCAGTGGGCTACCTTAAATGATTACACAGCTCCTGCCAATTTGTTTACTTGTTATAGAACCACCCAAAATCCAAATCCACCCACTAATGGTGGTAGTGCTTACGTTTCTTTGTCAACAAGATTAATTGCTGGTCAAATGTTACCAGGTTTAGCTTTCTCTGGTATGATAGATAGTTTTACATATGATGCTATTGGTGGATTTGCCTGTAAAAGTGCTCCTGCAAAGCTTACAGGTAAAAGTATGTATTACATTTCAGACCCAAGCGATTATGCTTTTGTAAGTGTTTTACTTAAAAAATATAATTCTACTACAAAAGATAATGATACCATAGCTTACGGTATTAAGAAATTTGAGGGCAGTGCTTTAACTTGGACTGATTTTAGTTTTGATATTAATTACCGTTCAAATCAGTTACCTGATACTTGTATGATAATATTGAGTAGCAGTGGTGACACACCCAAAGCACTTAGTTCGATGCATATAGATTTATTAGCATTCTCAGGAACTCATATAGGTATAAGTGAAAATGAGAATGTCAAATCATTTAATGTTTACCCCAACCCCACAAAGGATAAGATTAACTTAGATATTAATCTCAAATCTTCAAGTTTGCTTAATATTAATATCTTAGATATTCAAGGTAAGATTATCAAATCATCTGAATCATTAATGAACATAGGTGATAACAAAGTAACTTTTGATTTGTCGGATGTTCAGAAAGGTATTTATTTTATTAAACTTTTCTCTGATGGTTCAAGTGTTACCCAAAAAATGATTATCGAATAATAGCAGGCCTTTCTTAAATTAGATACTTCTCAAAATAATTTTATATAAGGTGAATTTAGAGTTATTTGCCATATAATTTGACGTTGGCTCCATTTTTTGGAAAAAGGCTATTTGAATGAATTAAACTTAAAAAAATATAAATAAAAATCAAAAAAATGAAAAAAGTAATTACAACAATTTTAACAATTTTTGCATCAAGTGCTTTGTTTGCACAAACAATTCCTAATGCCAGTTTCGAAACTTGGGCTAATGGTCAACCAACTGGCTGGGGTGTAGCAGGTGCCACTCAAGGAACTGCATCTGTAGCACCAAATGCGGGTTCTTCGTATTTGAAATTAACAGCTTCTGCCACGAAGTCTGGTCTTGCTATTACTCAATTTGCCATCAATAATCGTCCGAATAGCCTCACTGGGTTACTTCAATTTTCGCCTCAAGGAGGGGATACCTTTGTTGTAATTGTTGAACTAACTAAATATAATACAACAACTAAAAATAGTGACGTTGTTGGTGTTGGTTCATTTGCCGCCTCAGCCGCAGCCATAAATTGGTCTAAATTTACAAGTGCAATATCATACAATCCAAATGTTGCAGACATGCCAGATTCATGTATGATAATAATGCAAACTGGGTTTCACACTTTTCATAGTAATACCTATTTAAACTTAGACTTATTAGCATTTTCAGGTAATTCTTCAATAAACGAAGTTGAAAATATTCACTCATACTCGGTTTATCCAAACCCAGCTAAAGATAAGATTACAGTTGAATGTAGTCTAAACCAAAATGCCTTAGTTCAAATTGATATTATAGATATTCAAGGAAAACAAATCAAAGCTCAGGAATTCTTTATGAATAAAGGAGGAAATAATGTTTCTATTGATTTGTCTGATGTTCAAAAAGGGATTTATTTTGTTCAAATGAAATCTGAGGGAATAATCAAAACCCAAAAAATACTAGTTGATTAATTTTTTAGTTAACAATAAACATGAACGCCACTATTTAGTGGCGTTTTTTGTTTTATTATCTTTTATGAAATAGGATTTTAGCCTTATCTTCGCCCTCCAATAATTTAACCCAATACCATGTCTGATAACAAGATTATATTTTCAATGGCTGGTGTGAGCAAAACGCACCCACCTCAAAAACAAGTACTGAAAAACATTTACTTATCATTTTACTATGGTGCCAAAATAGGTGTCTTAGGTTTAAATGGTAGCGGAAAGTCGAGCTTACTTCGCATCATTGCAGGCGTAGATAAAAGCTTTCAAGGTGAAGTTGTTTTTGATAAAGAATATAAAATTGGATTCTTAGAACAAGAGCCTGTTTTAGACGAAACAAAAACCGTAATAGAAGTAGTAAAAGAAGGGGTTAAACACATCACTGATTTGTTGGACGAGTTTGATGAAGTGAACAACAAATTGGCTGAACCCATGGATGATAAAGCTATGGAAAAACTGATGAACCGTCAAGGAGAATTGATGGAGTTGTTGGAACAAAATGATGCGTGGGAATTAGATACCAAATTAGACAAAGCCATGGATGCTTTGCGTTGTGCTGATGCTGATACCCCCGTAAATATTTTATCAGGTGGAGAGCGCAGAAGGGTTGCCCTTTGTCGTTTGTTGCTTAGCAATCCTGATATTTTATTATTGGATGAGCCCACCAATCACTTGGATGCCGAGTCGGTAGATTGGTTGGAGCAATTCTTGAAAAATTTCCCTGGAACGGTTATAGCCGTTACCCATGATAGGTATTTCTTAGACAATGTAGCAGGATGGATTTTAGAATTGGATAGGGGAGAAGGCATTCCTTACAAAGGAAATTACAGCAGTTGGTTGGAGCAAAAATCTAACAGGTTGTTGCAAGAAGAAAAACAAGATAGCAAGCGAGCCAAAGCCTTACAACGAGAGTTAGATTGGGTGCGTCAAGGTGCCAAAGGCCGTCAAACCAAGCAGAAAGCACGTTTGCAAGCCTACGATAGAATGTTGGGTGAGGAACAAAAAGAGAAAGAACAAAGCATGGAATTGTTTATTCCAGCTGGTCCTCGCTTGGGAGATTTGGTTATTGAATCCAACAATGTGAGCAAAGCTTTTGGTCATAAATTGTTGTATGAAAATTTAAGTTTCAGTCTTCCTAAAGGAGGTATAGTAGGTATCATCGGGCCAAATGGTGTAGGTAAAACTACTTTGTTCCGCATGATGATGGGCTTGGAGCAACCTGATTCTGGTGATTTTAGAATTGGTGAATCTGTTAAGACTGCTTATGTAGATCAAAGCCACAAAGATTTATTGCCTGAAAAATCAGTATTTGAGGTAATCAGTGGAGGTACAGAAACCATGATGGTAGGCGACAAGCAAGTTAATGCAAGGGCCTATATTTCTAAGTTTAACTTTAGCGGTAATGACCAAAGTAAAAAAGTAAATGTACTATCTGGTGGAGAGCGAAACCGTGTGCATTTGGCTATGACTTTGAAAGAAGGTGGTAATGTGTTGTTGTTGGATGAGCCTACCAATGAT
>CAIVPY010000488.1 GCA_903907885.1 uncultured Bacteroidota bacterium | reverse complement strand
TAGCATCGGTGCAGTGGCAATGTATTTATAGTTTTTGCTTAAACTAATATCTCTAATATTATAATATTGCGCTTCAACACTACTTAATAATTTCCCCGTTTCAACTTCCCACACTTTTATCGAACCATCATTACCACCTGTAATGGCATATTTACTATCATCACTGAAAGCAACTGCTGTAACCTTCCAACAATCTACAGGTAGTTTGCGAATTTCTTTTCCGGTTGTCATATCCCAAATTCTAGCTGTTTTATCATTTGAGCCACTTAGCAATAACTTGTTATTCGGACTAATTTCAATGGCATTTACCGCATCCAAATGCCCATCAAAACTTCTGGCCACTTGACCATTTGCAATTGAATATACTTTAATTTTTGGCTCTGCTCCAGCAACAAACAAAAAACGAGGATCGTTGCTCATAGCAATCGAATGAACAGGGTGACCATTTATAATTTGCTTAAAGTTTTTTCCAGTTTTAATATCCCATAAAAATATTTTTCCATCCTCAGACCCTGAAAACACAAATCGTGAGCTATTATCAAATATGGCAGTGTTAATATTTGCCGAATGCCCGTTTAACTCTTTGGTCTTTTTAAAAACCGAATCGTACACAAACAAACCAAAATCATTTGGAGCTGATGATGCTGTGAGCATCATATTACAACTACGATTAAAACGAATTACATTTATGGGCGTACTGTGTGATTTGAATGAAGTTATTTTGGCAAAAGGGCTATCAGTTTTGTAAATATTCACCACATTGTCGGCACCTGCTGAAGCTAGATACATATTTTTAGGAGAAAAGCTCACCGCACCTACATCACTACTATGACCAGGTAGCAATTTGATGTGTTCAGTATATTTGTTTTGCGCATTAATTTGTAATGATACAAGAAGCATAAGGGCATGTAAAATCAATTTCTTCATGCTTCAAACATACATATTTGCTTTTGTATCAGCAAAAATGGGTTAAATTGTCATAAAAAGTATATGAAAAAACAGGTTCATCGTATCAAAAAATAGGGTTTTGTCACTTTAAATGACTAGTAAACACACTCTACAAAATGCAATTCAACATAAAAATGGCCACTCAAAATACTGAATGGCCTTCTTACAAATCAAGTAATATAAATTTATTGAGATAAAATATTTTCAACCGTAACTGCCGAAAGTTCAATTTTTTTATCAAGACTTTCATATATCGAATTTTTACTTAGAAATTCAGGTACAATTTCTTTCATTTTAGCTACAATTGCCATTTGGTTTTGCTTATTATATAAATCTAATAACAAATTAGTTTTGCTAGTAACTTCCTCGAAATTATAAAGTCTAACTTTGCCTATCATAATTTTTGGATGATGTGTTGGCATGGTGTTTTCTTGGTCGTTAAGCAACTCTTCATATATTTTTTCACCAGGTCTAAGTCCAGTGTAGGCAATATTAATATCCTTGCCCAAAGTTAGTCCTGATAGTTTAACCATCTTTTTGGCTAAATCAATAATCTTAACAGATTTGCCCATATCAAAAACAAAAATCTCCCCACCTTTACCCATAAATCCAGCTTCAAGTACCAATTGGCAAGCTTCGGGAATGGTCATAAAATACCTGGTTATTTCTGGATGAGTAACTGTAATCGGACCTCCTTCGTTTATTTGTTTCCTAAATTTAGGTATTACTGAACCACTTGATCCTAATACATTACCAAAACGAGTTGTAATAAACTTGGTGTTTGCTTTTTGATTAAGAAGTAAGTCGTTATTTAATGATTGAACGTAAATTTCGGCTATTCTTTTAGAAGCTCCCATCACATTAGTGGGGTTTACCGCTTTATCAGTAGAAACCATTACAAATTTCTCAACATTAAATTCAACTGACAAATCAGCTATATTTTTGGTACCTCCAACATTTGTTTTAATAGCTTCGGATGGGTTGCTTTCCATTAATGGAACATGTTTGTAAGCAGCAGCGTGGTAAACAATTTCTGGTCTAAATTTTTCAAAAACACTTCTCATTCTATTTACGTTGCCAATATCAGCAAGTATAAGTTCAGTACATCTCAAAAATTCATTTTTATGCCTATCTAGTAAATCATGTTCTAAATCGTACAGTTTAATTTCAGAACTATCGATTGCTAATAATTTTTTGGGTCTAAATTTCAAAATCTGATTAACCATTTCACTGCCTATTGAGCCAGCTGCTCCGGTAACCATCACTACTTTTCCATCTATTTGTTTACTTATGCCTTGTTTATCTAACTCTATAGTATCTCTTTCAATTAAATCTTCAATATTTACACTTTTGATTTGATTGAAACTTAGCTCACCATTTATCCATTTTTCAACGGGTGGTACTGTTCTCACATTAACGTTTAAACTCAAACATTTTTCAATAATTTCTTGTTTTCTATTTTTACTAAGATTAGTTGGAGTTAATATAAGTGTGTCTATATTGGATTTCTTGCAAATATTTTCAAATTCAACTTCAAAATTATAAATCTCAATTCCGTCAATTGATTTTCTTATCTTTTTGGGATTATCATCAAAAAAAGCTGAGACTTTACTATTAATTGACCGATGTTGATCTAACTTTTTCTTTGTTGTAATACCAGCTTCTCCAGCTCCAAAAATGGCAAAAACAATTTGATCACCTTTATCATTTTGATTATAACTTTTAAGATATGCAATTTTTACTGTAATTCTAAAAGCTGCTAATAAAAAAGCACTAATTATAAAATCAAGAACAATAATTGATAATG
>CAIVPY010000487.1 GCA_903907885.1 uncultured Bacteroidota bacterium | reverse complement strand
CTTTCCTACATGGTTTACATTTGCCTTTGTTTTTTGTAAGCTTAATGACATTTGTGCTTATTTTTAGTTCTGTAACCATGGTGTTAGCTGTAGAAGCAGGTCATAGAAAAGCAAAAAAAGAAGTTGGTTTTTATATGCTATTAACCATTTTTGGTGGATTGGTATTCTTAGGATGTCAAGCTTGGGAATGGACTCAATTTATTACTGAAGGAGCTTCATTACACGGAAACCCATTTGGACCAACTGCTTTTGCAGCTTTGTTTTTTATTGTTACAGGATTTCATGGATTTCACGTATTTTCTGGAGTGGTTATAAATTTTATTATTTATGTTAATGTTTTAGATGGCACATACGAAAAACGTGGACATTATGAAATGGTTGAAAAGGTTGGACTTTATTGGCATTTTGTGGATTTGGTATGGGTATTTGTATTTACATTTTTCTATCTAATATAATTCATCATTTCTAATTCTCAATTTTAAATTAATAATTAATAATTAAAAAAATGGAACATACTGAACATTTAGAACACACAGATTCTCCAGCCGATATGAAAAAACAAATCTGGAAAACATTCTGGATTTTATTTGCACTTACAATAGTAGATATTGTATTATATTTTGCTTTATTGTCTTACCATTCTATGCTTAAGAACACTTTATTTGTATTCTTAGGTGTTTTAAAAGCGTTTTATATTGTAGGTGTTTTTATGCACATGAAATTTGAACGTAAAGCATTAGCAAGTATCATCATTTTACCTTTTATGCTAGTATTAGTGTTAATATTGCTTGTGTTAATTGAAGGTGGTTATACTTTTGATTTGAGATAAATTAATAACTTGAAAAAATCATTTTACATTGCAGCGGGGGTTATTTTAATCCCCGTTTTAATTTACTTTCTTTTAAAAGCTGGTAATACAAATTTTAAAAGATTGCCTTATTTAGGTGAACGAATCGCACCTGATGGTGTAAATCAAAAAGACACCCTTTATTATACCATTCCCGATTTTGATGTGACTGATCAATCAGGCAAAAAGCTTAGTTTGAAAAGTTTTGATAACAAAATATTTATAGCAAATTTCTTTTTTGCTTCTTGTAAAGAGGTTTGTCCTGCCATGAACAAAAAATTGGCGTTGATTTATGATAAATTTAAAGAGTTCTCTGAAATAGAATTTATTTCTTTTACGGTTGATCCAGAAAATGATAGTATTACTGTATTAGCTGATTATGCAAAGAAATATAAAGCCGATCCTAAAATATGGCACTTCACAAATACAAACATGAATGCAACTTGCAAAATTGGACAAGGTTTTTTGCTTCCTGTTTCCAACGAAGACAAAACAATTGACCACAGTCAGCAGTTAATTCTAGTTGATAAAGAAAAACACATTAGAGGTGTTTATAATAGTTTTGATGAAGAGGATATGAAAAGATTGAATGATGAGTTAAAAGTATTATTATATGAGTATCACCAACCTGGAAAATAAAGACAAGTTAGTACTAAGGTTTATTGTTGCCTTATCCATTTTTGTATTTCTAACTGTAGTTATTCTTAATAAACAATTTTTACCAAAACCAGAGGTTATCCCTTCTTGGCTCTACATTTTGCCAATGATCAACGCTATAATCAATGGATCTTGTACCATTTTATTATTGGCATCTTTGTATTTTGTTAAACAAAAGAAAATAGAAATACATAAGCGAATTAACTTAACAGCATTTATACTTTCAAGCCTGTTTTTAGTATGTTATATTTTGTACCATTGGTTAGCAAATGAAACAAAATTTGGCGATACCAATCATGATGGACTTGTTGATGCTAACGAAAGTTTAACAATTGTTTCTTCAAAATCTATCTATTATTTTATTTTAATTTCACATATAGTTTTAGCTGCAATTGTATTACCGCTTATTCTTCTTTCGTTTTATAGAGGATTACAATTACAAACAGAAAAGCATCGTAAATTGGTTAGGTACTCATTCCCTATATGGTTGTATGTTACCATTACTGGGGTTGTCGTTTATTTGATGATTAGCCCATATTACCCCATTTAATATAGCGATACAAAGTATTATAAATCACATATTTCTTTTAATTCAATTGTATTTTACTTTTATATTTGCCATTGTAATAAATGAAAAAGGCAAAAATACTTCATACCAAACCTGTTAAGTGGCTTTATCGCATAACTCAAAAAATTGGTTTTCCTGGAAATAAAAACTTGAGTTTATATGCTGTATTAGAATTCTTTGTTAGGTCTGTCTCTAAAAAAGATATTCAGATGAGAAGCTCAGCTTTGTCGTTTACTTTTTTCTTAGCATTGTTTCCATCAACTATATTTTTCTTTACTTTAATAGCATACTTGCCAGTTAAACAAGACCATGCTAAAATTCTTTTTTTTATTTCAGAATTAATGCCCAAAAGTGCTTATGAAACCATAAGCGAAACGCTAGAGGACATTCTTAAAACCCAAAGAAGAGGATTGTTATCAGTTGGATTTTTTTCGGCATTATATTTTTCAACCAATGGATTTCATTCGTTGATGAACTCACTTAACAAGTATAGCGGTACTCAGGAAAATAGACCTTTTTGGAAGCAAAGATTGGTTGCTTTTGGCTTAACAATATTTATATCAGTATTAATATTATTATCAGTTTTGATGATTACTGTTGGAAACATCTCGGTCAAATGGTTAAGCAAAAATCACTTGATACCTAATTGGGGATCAGCATTTACATTAAATACACTCAACTATTTAATTGTTGCTCTGATATGCTTTGCCATTGTCGGTGCCATCTATTATTATGCACCCGCAAAACATAGAATTTGGAAATTCTTTTCAGTAGGTGCTGTTTTTGCT
>CAIVPY010000486.1 GCA_903907885.1 uncultured Bacteroidota bacterium | reverse complement strand
ATTATTCTATTTTTCATTTTAAATTCTATTATAACCTACGCAATGCTAAAAAATATAATTTTAACTTGATTTTTTTTGGGACGGAATACAAACTTTTGTATACGATTGAAAAATATTGGTAATATTTTTATTTAAGTGGATGTTTTTTAGTATCAATTGTGAAAAGCATGTTTTAACTACTTTTTCTCAATCGTACCCTTAATAATAAATATAAGCTGACCTGATATTTTGATATACAAAATGGTGATAAAAAATTGTCAAATATTACAAATGACAGTATGACCAATAATGATGATTTTGAATTTGTAAAAGGTAAAATTTAACCTATTTGTACTTATTATTTACTAAAATATTTTAGTGAGAAAATTTTAATTTTCATATTCAAATGTCAAGATAAAAACAGCTCCCTTATCGTTGTGAAACTTAATATTACCATGCAATTGTTCTGCAAATAACTTTAGCATCTTTAGTCCAAACCTGTTAGTTTCAGAAAAGTTTGGGGGTAAACCTGGACCATTATCGCTATATATTAACTGGAATTTGTCATCCTGAAAAGGTGCGATAGAAATATTTATTGCCAGCTTATTGCTTGCATTATATGCATGTTTAAATGTATTTGTAACCAACTCGTTTACGATTAACACAAGCGGCAATACCGTTTGAATATTCACTTTTAACTCAGCGGTATCTATTATGTTATATTCAAATTGGTCTTTGGCAGCGCCAAACTGATGCGATATATTACCAACAATATCGTACAAATAATCTTTGATGGGTATATCGCTAAATACTTCTAATTGATATAATTTTTCGTGAACACCGGCAATGGCCAAGAACCTATTACTTGTTTGTAGCAATACCTCTTTCAATGTTTTATCTTCTAAAGATCTGGTTTGCATTTTAAGCATGGAACCCACAGTTTGAAAATTATTTTTAACCCGATGGTTTAGTTCATTAATCAATTCTTTCAAATCCTCGCGTTGCTTAGCAATAAGTATATTAGCGGCTTTTTGACTTTTGTAGTTTTTATAG
This sequence comes from uncultured Bacteroidota bacterium, assembly GCA_903907885.1. GTDB lineage: Bacteria > Bacteroidota > Bacteroidia > UKL13-3 > UKL13-3 > RGVD01. The sequence goes on along the minus strand of CAIVPY010000486.1, from coordinate 1,066 downwards.
TAATATATTCCAAAAGCCACAAAAGAAATCAGGGCCAAAATCATTAACCACCTAATAATAAATTCATTTTTGCTATTTAAATTCAATAAATTATTCTCTTTTGCAAGTGTTTTATTTAGGGCCAATTGGTGTTTTTGTTCTACCTCCACTTTGGTTATTTTTTTTGAATAGTCAAAATTTAGCTTTTGTTCCTTTATTTTTTGTTCGTATTTAAGTCTTTGCTTTTCCTTTTCCGTATTGGCTGCGACCTGTTTTTGTTTGTATTCAAATTGAATGGCCTTTAGAGCTATTATCTTTTGATATTCCAAATCCTTCTTTTCAAGCTCATATTGAATCTGGGATTGTTTCATTTTTTCTGTATTTTCTATATTAAAAATACTATCCTTATATTTTGTATAAGTTTTATAATTGTGGTAAGCATTTAACCAATTAAATTCTAAGCTATCTACATCTGATAATAGTTCATATGAATCTCTAATCAATTCCTTTGCTCCGATTTCTTTTGAAAGACGTATTGCGCTATCTAAGTATAATCTTGAAGTCTGAAACTCTTTTAAGGACTTATGAATTGTTGCAGCCTTAATACAGCATCTTATAATACCAAAATCATTACTCATGGATTTATGCAAACTTAAAGCTCTAATATTATAGTCAAGAGCATTTTCAACGTCTTCCATTGAGAAATAAGTCCCTCCAATATTATAGTATGTATTGGCTAAAATACGTTTATCACCGAGTGCCTGACTAATTTTCACCGCCTCGAAATAGCTGTTCAAAGCCTCTTTATAATCTCCCGTATAATCATATAAATTTCCAATGTTTACGCACGGAGATAGTATCGCTCTTTTATCATTTAACTCCCTACCTATTTTTAATGCGGTCGAATAGTATTTTAAGGCATCATTGTAATTTCCTGTTTTGATGCTATTTATTCCTAAATTGTTGTATGTGCTGGCTATTCCTTTTCTATCATTTAGCTTTTCTCTAATTTTTAGTGCTGCCAAATGGTTTTTTAAAGCCTCTGGATAATTGGAAATATTGTTATTGAGATTTCCTAAACTAGCAT